>JAAZLD010000379.1 GCA_012799495.1 Desulfitobacterium sp.
GAAAAAGGTGAAGTTGAAAGTCAATCTGCAATTGTTACTGGTGGACCGATCCCTGAAAGTAAAAGCCTCGAGTCTAATATCGTAACAACTAATGTTACAGATCAGGCAACCTATACAGTTTCTATAACTACCAATAAGGATAATAATGAATGGAGTAATTGCGCTAAAACTATTAGTCTACATCAAAACGGAAATGAGCACCAACTAAGGAGCGATGAGAATGGCATCTATAATACTTCAGTTGTAGATGGCACATACAGTATCTACGTTGACGGTGTTGATACCGGCCTTACCGTTAAGGTAAATGGAGAGGATACTAATGCAACGGTAGATTTCTATACTGTAATCTTTGACACGAATGGTGGTTCGCCAGCCCCTGCTGAACAGATAGTTCTAAAGGACGATACTATCGAAGAACCTGCTGAGCCAACCAAAGAAAGCTATACCTTTTATGGTTGGTCCCCAACTATCACAGAACCTGTAAATGCTCCTACTACTTTCACGGCACAATGGAACAGTGCCCCAACTGCTATTGAAGTAAAAATTGAAGGTTCCAGAGTAATCGGTCAAACTATAAATGGTCAATACACCTATACCGATGAAGAAAATGACGAAAAAGGAACATCTGAATACCAATGGTACCGCAGTGATTCTGCTGATGGCGAAGACAAAGAGCCCATCGAAGGAGCTACAGAAAAAACCTATAAAATCACCAGAGATGATTATGGCAAGTATCTATTCTTTGAGGTTACCCCTATAGCCAACACTGGTGTTGAGAGGGGCGAGCCTAAAGTAAGTGATCCACTAGGCCCCATTCGCTCATCAAGCGGTGGCGGCGGAGGCGGCTCTACTCCTCCTCCAAGTGATAATGTCACCGGTAAAGTTGTTGACAAAAATACTGGGGAAACAGTAAAAGGTGTCGAGGCTAAAGTTACCACAGAATCCGATGGATCAAAAACAATTGAGATGAAGACTGAAGAAGCTATCGTATTTAAAAAGCCCGATGGCACTAATACTCCTATTGAAGATGTAAGCAGAATAGGACTTAACCCCAGCAAAGAAACACCAGGAGGATCATCTCAGGTTCCTGATGTCTCTTTAAAACCCGATGGGACTATCGAAGTAAAGAACATAAATCCTGGCACTGAAACAGAAATGGATGTAACCATAGACTTAGGTAATGGACAAAAGATCATCATTGGTAAGATTCAAATTGGCGTTTCTAGTGATGGAGATGTAGATGTTACCTGCAGCTTGATTGACCCTTATGGCATAATAACCAACACTATTACAGGTGAGGAGATCGAAGGAGTTCATGTAGTCCTCTATTATGCTGATACGGAAAAAAATATTAAGAGTGGCAAAACTCCTCATACAGAAGTTGACCTACCAATTCTTCCAGGGTTTGAGCCTAATTATAATAAAAACCCACAATACACAAATGAAGATGGTTCCTATGCGTACATGGTATTCCCATACACAGACTACTATGTAGTAGCTATAAAAGATGGATATTTCCGTTATGTTAGCCCTATCCTAACTGTTGATGAAGAAATTGTTAAATGGGACTTCCGTCTCAACCCTCAGACTATAGCTAATCCAATAACTGGAGTTCATCGTTTGTCCGGATTAGGTAGAGTTGATACAGCCATAGAGATTGCCAAAGCCACATATCCAGGCAAAGTAAATAGCGTAATCATTGCAACAGCCAACAATTATCCCGATGCCCTTACAGGAAGTGTCCTAGCCTATAAGATCCAGGCACCGATTATACTTGTAGGCTACACTGATCCAGAAGAACAGAAAGTACTTTCCTATCTCAAGGAATATCTAGAGCCCAATGGTTCTGTATATATCTTGGGAGGCAACCATGTAGTCAGTGATAGATTTGAAAGCAAAGTTCGTCAAGAAGGATATAAAACTGTAAAACGTTTAGCTGGAGCTGATCGCTACGGTACAGCTCTGGAGATTGCCGATGAAGTAGGAGTCTGGGATAACTCAGCAATCTTCTTAGTTTCCGGCGAGAGTTATCCTGATGCTTTGTCAGCCAGTAGTATTGCAGCAGTAAATCAATTCCCCATTCTTTTAGTTAGGAATAGTGGTATTGACCTAGAAGTAAACAAAAAAATAGCCGAAATTGAACCAGGTAAAGTGTTTATTATCGGCCAAGAAAACGCTGTTAGCAAAAAATCAGAAAGTCAGCTCAAGGAAATTACCCCTATCGAAGAATATAATGTTGAAAGAATTGGTGGTGCAGGTCGTTACGAGACATCTGTGGAAGTAGCTAAGTACTTTGACTTAGATGGAAATGTCATTAGCTTTGCTACAGGCAACAACTTCCCAGATGCTTTAGCAGGAAGTATGTTTGCAGCTAAAAATAATGGCTCCATCATCTTAGTAAACAAAACTTTATCACAAGATGCGGCTGCCTTTATCACCCAAAAGGGCTTCACCGGAGCAGCTATTTTCGGTGGAGAAAACGCAGTCAGTAAAGAAATAGCTGAAAGAATTACCCAAATAATTGGAAAGTAGAATATATTATTGTAATGTAAAAGCATAATATAGATAATAACCTTCAAAACCGCACAAAACTTTCATAAGCTTTGTGCGGTTCTTCTTGTAATTCAGGTTGCTGATATACAATAAGTTATCCTTCTTTTTTTCTGGTGATATTGATTAGCTAAGGAACGGATTTCGGAGTGACGTGCTAATCAATATTCCTTAATCAGCGTACCCGACGAGCTTTGAAACGCCGGGCTATCAAAATCTCCCCTGTCTCCCCTTGACAATAAATATGGTCAGATGTACTATTATATCAGAAATTATTAGCACTCATTAGGTTAGAGTGCTAACAAAACTAAGGTGGAAAGGCGGTATAAAGATGCAAATGGACGAACGTAAGAAAAAGATTCTGCGGGCTATTGTTCAGGACTATGTAGATACAGCAGAACCGGTGGGCTCCAGAACAATTGCTAAGAAGTTTGATTTAGGCATCTCGCCAGCCACCATTCGCAATGAAATGTCTGATATGGAAGATCTGGGTCTAATCGAACAACCCCACACTTCTGCAGGTCGTATTCCTTCTGATGCAGGCTATCGTTACTATGTAGACTGGTTAATGGAAAAACCTCGTCTTTCAAGAAAAGATAAGCATATTATCGAGAAAGAGACTACCAAGCATATTGCCGAGATTCAAACAATTATTGCTAACTCGAGTAAAATCCTTTCGGATCTCACTCGTTTGACTAGTGTGGTAATGGGCCCCAATAAAGGAAAAAGCCCTTTTAACCAGATGCACTTTTTGCCTTATCAGCCAGGTCAAGCTATTATGGTGGTTGTGAAAGAAAATGGTGCAGTTGAGAATCAGATCGTAGATATTGGAGAAAATGTTACTGCTGAGGATTTACAAAAAATTGCTAATGTCTTAAACGAAAAAATGCGGGGTCGCACCATGGCCCAAGTCAAGAAAGATATTCTCAGAGATATCTATAATGAATTAGCTCGACAACGAAAACTTATTGATATATCCCTAGAACTTCTTTCTGATTTATTGGATAATAAGAAAGGATCTGAAGAACTCTATTTAGGCGGTACTATCAATATGCTTAGTCAACCTGAATTCCAAGATGTAGAAAAGGTCAAGCCCCTTTTACAATTCCTTGA
>JAAZLD010000380.1 GCA_012799495.1 Desulfitobacterium sp.
AATAGCTTAAAGAACTTAAAACTTTAGCTACTTTTAATTGCTGTGGATAAAATCTGCAGTTTTTTTATCCTTTTTTCCTAGGTCGCGCCAATGTCGTGCCAGGGGGACAGGTTAAATGGCACAGCATAAGCTGTGTGCCATTTAACCTGTCCCCCTGGCACGCTTATTTTAAATAGGAAGAAACTCCAGGAAGGAATAAGGGGAGAATATGTTGAAATATGTACAAATCGAAAGAATTTTTATATGCAGAAAGAGGAGGAGTTGTTGTGAAGCGTCCCTCATCATTAGCTTCCTTAGCGATTTGTACATTATTTACTATCCAGACTTTAATTATGCCAATATCCATAGATGCGGCTCCTTTTCACCAAGTAGAAGGACTAGTTGCAACGGGAACAATGAACTCTACAGAATCAAATGAATCCACAGAATCAACAGAAACAGATCAAACAGAGTCCCAACCTACTTACACTAATCCCTCCCATGAAGAAATCAATGAACTCTTAGAAACCATCGCTAAAGAAGAGAACATCCCTAGTATTATCCTCAAAGCTATTGCTTTTCGAGAAAGTTCCTGGCGTCAATTTGATGCCAGTGGCCAGCCTCTTATGAACAATAGAGCTATCGGGATTATGCAAATAGCTACCTATGATGATAATGATCAAGAAACCATTGAAAAGCTCAAAACAGATATTGAATTTAACATCCGCAGAGGAGCAGAACTTCTTAATGAAAAATGGTCTTTCACCCCTCAAATCGGGGATGGAGATCGTAATATATTAGAGAACTGGTATTTTGCCATTTGGGCCTATAATATTTGGACAGATAAAAATAACCCCAACGTAGCTCAAGCTGCAGACCCACCATATGAGACATATCAAGAAAAGGTCTATCAGATTATGGCTTACCCCAAGGATTTTTTAAATAATTATATTGACCCTGTGGAAGTAACTCCATTGGATCCAGAACTTTTTCTGGATCCTGAACTGATGACGGATAAAGGAATTCCAGACAAAAATGCGTCCTTTGAAACACCCCAACCGTTCCACTATGGGGATTTAGATGAAGATCCTAATGGGGAAGATCCTAACGAGGAAGACCCTAATGATCCGAAAGAACCACAAGAACCCCAAATCCCCGAAAACCCTGAGGACATAAAGTTTCTCCGTCTTGATGGAGAGGATCGGATCAAAACTGCCATTAACCAAGCCCTTACAGGTTGGCCTGAGGGAGCAGAGGCTGTTATCCTAGCTCGCTCAGATGATTTTCCCGATGCTTTAGTCGGAGTACCTTTAGCAGCTGCAGTAGACGGGCCAATTCTTTTAACCCCAAGTGCAAGCTTAGATCCGGAAGTGGAAGAGGCTATGAAGACTTTAAACCCTGAAAAAGTCTATCTCTTAGGTGGAGAAAATGCCTTAAGCATGGATATTGAAGCCCAATTAAAAGAGTTAGGCTGGAGGACGAAGGATATAATTAGGCTTGCTGGCGATAATCGCTATTATACTGCAGCTTCAATCGCAAATTGGGCCGCCGCCTTTGGGCCAAAATATCCTGACTCAGTAGCTATAGCTACTGGAAGTAATTTTCCTGATGCCCTCAGTATCGCATCCATAGCAGGTACCCTGAATATGCCCATCATCCTCACTGATTCCCATACCCTATCTGAACCAGCAGCCGCATATTTGGAAAAGTATGATCCAGAGAAAATATATTTAATCGGCGGGGAAGGGGTAATAGACCCTGCTATCCAAGAGGAAATCCAAACTCGCTTTGAAAAGTCCTCAGAGCAGTTTGTCCGCTTAGGAGGAGATAATCGCTATGAGACTATGGCAGAGGTCATGCAGGAGTTCTCCCAACTAAGTGATAAGTTATGTTTTGCTACAGGAGAAAAATTCCCCGATGCCCTTGCGGGGGCAGCCTTAGCGGCCCGCCGTCAAGCCACTGTAGTACTCCTACCTAAACACAAATTAGAAAATTATCCTACCCTTCAAGAGGCAATCCTCAAGCATCCTTGGCAGGGTCAGTCTCAGCCCGTCCTTTTTGGTGGGGAAAATGCAATCTCCACGGAGAAAGTAGAAGAATTGCAAGAGCTACTCTTTCAGAAGTTTGAACATGAAAAATCAGATTCAGATTCATAAATAAAAACTGAGATCTTCATGAGATCTTCAAAAGAAATAAAATAAGCTTAAAACATTAAATTAAGCTTTATAACTTAAATTAAGCTTTAAAACTTAAAACTGAATTTCTCACAAATAAATTCACATCCAAACACTCAACTAAAATTCATACTAGAAATAAAGCCAGCTTTTCCAAAGATACAAACTTTATAATTGCTCATTAAACCAAGGGACAGATTTAAATGTCCCTTGGCGTCATTAAGTATAGGTTCCTAGAATGCAATGTTGTAAAATGGCAAAAACTATAGTAAACTGAAGAATAGTGCAATTAGTTCGTAAAAGCACAGAGAAAGGGATATACTTATTATGACTTGGCGTAAAAGAACTTTGCTTATGATGGCTATAGACGCTGTATTAGTTAATCTAGCAGCGTTTTTAAGCTTTTATATTCGTTTTGGTTTTGAAGGGGATGGGGTTATTCCTGTCCAATATCAATCAACCCTAGTCCACACCTTCTGGACAGCTACTATTATCTATTTAGGAGTATTTTTCCTCTTTGGTTTGTATAACAAACTCTGGCAATATGCCAGTATAGGTGAAATGCTCTCCATCGTTTTTGCGGTCACAGTCGGTACTATCGGGACAGTAGCCGCTGTCTATATTTTAGCTCCTATGCGGCTTCCCCATACCGTCACAGCTCTTCTATGGTTTAGTACCCTTTTCCTAGTGGGAGGCTCCCGTTTTACTTGGCGGATTATCCAGGAGCGGGCTTTTATCCCCCAAGTCCCCGGTTCTCAAAAACAAGTCCTTATTGTAGGAGCAGGGGATGCAGGCGTTTTGGCTGTCCGGGAACTAAAGAATCGCAACTACCGGGAAGGCCGGCCTGTTGGATTCATCGATGACGCTCCTACCAAGCAGAGACTCCAACTATTGGGAATTCCCGTACTGGGAACTAGTAAAGATATTCCCCGGGTAGTAAAAAACCATAATATCGATAAAATACTTA
>JAAZLD010000381.1 GCA_012799495.1 Desulfitobacterium sp.
AACAACTACATTTCATCACGAGCAAACTTTGTAACTACGTGAGCAAACTTATTTGTAACTACACATTATTGTGTTCAAAACGTCAGGTTGGAAATCAACCTGGCGTTTTTTCATGAATAGTTAAACGAAATATTTAGAAGTAGTAAAAAAATTTGGAAGTAGTAAAAAGGCTTTGGAGAGGAGACCATAATAAGTTAAGTGGCCTCCTCTGTTTGAGGGACTAGATAAATTGCTTCAGTTTAATTTAACTTAGTATGATAGTTATTAGATAAATTTAATTTGATAGTTATTAGATAAAATTTAGTTCGACTAACTTACTCTAATTGAAGAGTTTCCAGATATAATCTCTGACTTTTATCATAGCGTTTCTGTATCCTTTGTTCCATACAAGGGCTGCATAGCTTTCGTTTTCAGGGGGCTTTTTAGATTCTTGTTCAACAAAGTCTAGCAGTAATTTTAGTTTTTCGTAAAAATCATCTTTCAAACTAAGCTCACCCCCTATCCTGTTTTAGGTTATGCATAGGGGTAAAAAAGTGTACAAGTCTAACGGAGATATTTTCACTATTTTGAGAGCTAGTCTTAAAAAAGAGTAGAGTACAATAAGAAAAGTACAGTACAAAAGACTATAGTATCAAACAGGAGTACAGAAAAAAGAAATTACAGCATCTAAGAAATTACACTAAAAAGCAGGAGCTGTTGCTTAAGGAATGATTTTTCCTTTAGCAACAGCTCTGATATAGATATGCTTTTATTCCATAAACTTAAGGAGTTATTCAGTAGCTTCTCCAGTAGATGCTCCATCTTCCCCTTCTTCATCTGGAGTAGGTGCATTCTTAGCTGCAGTTACCACTGCGAAGATTTTATCAGGTTCTTCAAGTACAGTTAAAGTAGATTTCACGCTGATGTCTTTGGTTTCCACTCTGTCTCCAAGAGACATTTCAGATACATCTACGGTTATACCTTCTGGTATATCTATACTAGGGCCACTTAATTCAAACTCTGTAGCGTAGGGCTGGAGGATGAGTCTCTTCTCAGCAAGCTTGTCATGGCCAACATAAATAATAGGTACCCTCATTCTCACAACTTGGTCTTTCTTGACTACATGCATAGAAATATGAATGGGCTTTCTATGAACAGGATCTCTTTGGATCTCTTCAATGAAACATTGTTTTGTTTCATCACCTACGATTACAGAAACTCTAGCTGATTCTGTACGGCCTTGAAGTATTCTGTGAAGTTTCTTCTCGTCAAACTTCACGCTCATAGATCCCATATCCTTGCCATAGATTACTCCGGGGACAAATCCTTCCTGCCGAACTTTTTTCGGTTTTTCCGTCCTTGGGATTGCTTGAATTGTTGCTTCGCTCATTTTAAAACCTCCTATTTAATTATCATCAGTTTCTCCATAAGCGTAATCATGAAATAATTATAGAAGTTGTTAGCACTCTACCTTAGCGAGTGCCACAATATCATTAGTTTACCTTTTTCTAGCAATAATGTCAAAGGCCAGGGTTGGGGGTATGAAGGCGAATCCCCCTACAATATCCCAAGAAAAGAAACAATGCTTAATTATCTGCTTTATGAAGCGGAAACCTCTATTTACCAAGGTGATTTGAACCAAATTCCAAATAACGCACTACAAGTTTAGAATATTGGAATATTATAATAAATTATTGACGTAATAGATCTTTCAGTATATGATTAATTCATACCCCAAAACATACTACCAGATCACAATTTTTCGGATAATTCTTTCTAATTCCCTCATGGGTGGCATATATATTTTAATAAGGAAAGGATTATCTAACCTAAAATTGTGACCAGGTAACACTTTAAAGGGAAAAAGTGCTAAATAAGGGGGGAGATAGAAGGGGAGGTTCACTTAAAAAACAGAAGATTAACCAAAGGAGAGAGGGAAAGTATGAGCAGTGAAGTAGGTATGAAAGTAAATGAAAATTCATCCCATTTCTTAATTCGGCGTATTCATTCACTTATGGGACTTTTGCCAATTGGAATTTTTCTCACATTCCACCTGTGCTTAAACCTTAGTGCACGATTCGGTCCTGAAACTTATGACAAGGTTATCGCCTTTATGCAAAGCATTCCCGGAATATTTTTGATTGAGGTAGTAGTCATTTTCATTCCTATAGCTTTCCACGCTATCTATGGTACTTACGTAGTTTATACAGGACAAAGCAATGTTTTACGCTATCGCTATGTACGCAATTGGCTTTATATTATTCAGCGTATTTCCGGAATTGTTACCGTCCTTTTCGTAGTTTATCATGTTGTGCTTATCCGTTTTGGTGATGCTAGCTTTGCCGGTATGCAAGGTTCTGTCAGCACACCTATAGGATTTATTTTTAATTTATTAGGGATAATTTTATCAATCTTTCACTTTACCAACGGTCTTTGGGCTTTTGCCATTACTTGGGGAATCACCGTAGGACCTCGAGCCCAAAAAATATGGACTTATGTTTGCGGGGTTATTTTTGTCTTAATGTCCATAATTGGTACTTTAGCTATAACAGCTTTTATGTAAATTGCTCAGATAGGTATTAGACCCAAAGTATAAGGAGAGTGAAGAATATGAGTAAGGTAATAGTAGTAGGCGGAGGCTTAGCAGGCCTCATGGCTACTATAAAAATAGCTGAAGCTGGGACTCCTGTTGATCTATTCTCTTTGGTACCGGTAAAACGTTCTCACTCCGTCTGTGCCCAAGGGGGCATCAATGGTGCCGTAAATACAAAAGGTGAAGGGGACTCACCTTGGGAACATTTTGATGACACAGTTTACGGAGGAGACTTTTTAGCTAATCAACCACCTGTTAAGGCTATGTGTGATGCTGCTCCGGGTATTATCCACCTTATGGACCGGATGGGCGTTATGTTTAATAGGACTCCTGAGGGGCTATTAGATTTCCGTCGTTGTGGGGGAACTAAGCGCCATCGGACGGCTTTTGCTGGTGCTACAACTGGTCAACAGCTTCTGTATGCCCTTGATGAGCAAGTTCGTCGTTTTGAAGTAGCTGGACTAGTTAAGAAATATGAATTCTGGGAAATGTTATCTGCTGTTATTGATGATGGAGTGTGTAAAGGAATTGTTGCTCAAAATCTTCAAGATATGAGCATACATAGTTTCCCTGCTGATGCTGTCATCGTCGCAACAGGTGGAAACGGTATGATCTTTGGTAAGAGTACCAACTCTACCATCAATACTGGTGCTGTAGCCTCTGCTTTATATCAGCAAGGTGCCAAATATGCGAACGGAGAGTTCATTCAGATCCATCCAACGGCTATTCCTGGGGAGGATAAATTGCGGCTGATGTCTGAATCTGCTAGGGGTGAAGGAGGACGGGTTTGGACTTATAAGGATGGTAAGCCATGGTATTTCTTAGAAGAAATGTACCCTGCCTATGGTAATCTTGTACCTCGGGATATTGCTACTCGAGCGATTTATCATGTGGTCTTTGACCTGGGTTTAGGAGTAAATGGAGAAAACATGGTCTATCTGGATCTCTCCCATAAGGATCCTGAAGAGTTAGAAAGGAAACTAGGGGGAATTCTCGACATTTATAGGAAGTTTGTAGGGGACGATCCTACGAAAGTTCCTATGCGTATCTTCCCTGCTGTTCACTATTCTATGGGCGGATTATGGGTTGATTATGACCAAATGACTAATATTCCTGGACTTTTCGCGGCTGGGGAATGTGAGTATCAATATCATGGTGCTAACCGTTTAGGTGCTAACTCCTTGCTTTCTGCTATTTA
>JAAZLD010000382.1 GCA_012799495.1 Desulfitobacterium sp.
AAACTGGAACAGGCCTTCTTCTTGATGATCTTCTCTAAAACTGTCATCCCCACTGGTGAGGAATAGGTCCAGTTAATGATTTTTCCCCCAACGACCTTTTCAGTTTGATATGTTTTGGTTTTGCGATCATAATATTTAATCAATCTTTTTCAACTCCTATAGAGGACATTTTAAAGGATTTTTCATTTTTGCACCAGAGCAAATAGTTTGCATATATTGTATAGATTCCTCGATTTTTCCCCTTTTCTATTGTACTTGCTCAGATTGGCACTCTGAGATATAATAAGTAAAAAATGCCATATGTGGAGGATATAATGTTTAAACTTTTTAAGCCTACCTATCAAGCAGATTCACTAGACAGTATCCCCATAGAAATGCTGAAAAAGGAAGGTATTCGTGGTCTAATTATTGACCTTGATAATACAATGACACCTTGGAATGACTTAGAAGTAGGTCCAAAAGTAGCGGAATGGTTCGTGAAAGTTAAAGAAGCAGGTATTAGTGCTTGTATCGTGTCCAATAATAAAAGTAAACAGCGAGTAGGAGTTGTGGCAGAAAATCTAGGTATTCCTTTTGTTTATCGAGCCACAAAGCCTAGGACTATTGCTTTTCGTCGCGGTATGGATGTTCTGGGCACTGGCATTTCTGATACAGCAGTCATAGGTGATCAATTATTTACAGATATTCTAGGGGGCAATCGCTTGGATTTATTTACCATCTTGGTAATTCCTATTAGCGATCGGGAATTTATCGGTACACGGTTTTTGCGGAGAATGGAGCGGATTCTCGTGTGGTTGATGAAACGTGTGGATCCTATAGAACCAAAAACCTAATAGTTCAAGAATACTTTAATTAAAATATCAGCATATGAGGAACGGAATGGCAGGAGACCATTCCGTTATCATTATTCATTGGAAAAGGGAGTAGTTAGTGTTTTATTTGGGGAGGGATATGTTTGCAAAAGCATTTAGCTGTTATCGGTTATCCTATAGCCCATTCTTTATCGCCTATTATGCATAATGCCGGGTATAAGGCTGTGCATAAGGAGGCAATCTATCATAAATTTGCTGTTAGACCGGAAGAGTTACAGGAAGCTGTCCTAGGTCTGAAAGCTTTAGGGTTTCGGGGTTGGAATGTGACCATCCCCCATAAAGAAACAATCCTTCCCTTATGTGATGAGCTAACTGAGGAAGCGAAGTTAGCTGGGGCTGTTAATACGGTAAAAGTTCAGGAAGGGAAGCTTATCGGCCATAATACAGATGGGGTGGGATTTGTCCAATCCTTACAAAAACATATGGATCTTACTCCAGATAAAGATATTGTCTTATTAGGTGCTGGTGGAGCGGCTAAAGGAATTGCCATGGCTTTGGCACCTTTGGGGGTTACAATCCATGTCTTAAACAGGACCAAAGGGAAAGCTCAGCAATTAGTTGAGCAGATTCAATCTATTGGAGGACATGCTCTTCTCCATGAATGGGCACTAGGAGAATGGCTCAAAAGGGGAGATTGTATTATCCAGACTACTTCTATAGGCCTTAAAATGGAGGATTATCCTTACTCTTTACATGGGATTTCTCCTGACACTTTAGTAATTGATATTATCTTTAATCCTTGGGAAACGCCTTTTTTAAAGGAGGCAAAATCCTTAGGATGTAAGACAGTTAATGGTATAGAGATGCTTCTTTATCAAGGGGCTAAAGCCTGGGAATTTTGGTTTGATGAGGAGGCCCCAGTTTCCGTCATGAGGGAGGCTTTATTAAATGCCTTGCAGGTGGAAAAAGGATAACCAAAAAAATACACAGGGATTTACTCTTTTAGAAGTTCTTTTAGTCCTGATTTTACTAGGTGGAGCAGGTTTTATTCTTTTAGTAAAAATTCCTGTCCAAGTGGAGGAGAGAAATCTCTCCCTAGCTAGTACTCGTTTGATCCAGGATATCCGGGAGGCTAGACAAAGTGCCTTAGGAGAAAATGTTTATTATGAGGTACGTTTTTATCCTAGCAATAATACTTATCGCATCTATCGCAAGACAGAATTGCAAAGGATCCAAAGCTTGCCTAAAGGAATTACCTTTGCCAACTATCCTGCCAATATTCGTTTTAGTGCTGATGGAAATACCGGCTTTTTAGGTAGCAATCCCTCGGGGACAGTAGCTCTTACAAATGGTAAAGCTATACATCGGGTTATTACGGCCCTGATTTCCGGTCGGGTCAGGGAGGAAATACAGTAAGGAGGCAGAATATGCGTTATTTAACTGCTGGAGAATCACACGGACCTAAGCTTGTGGGCATTCTAGAAGGTGCACCAGCAGGGGCTGTGATAAATAAAGAGAAGATCGACGAAGCTCTCCAAGAACGGCAAAAGGGACCTGGTCGGGGAGGTCGTATGAAAATCGAAAGGGACCAAGTCCAGATCCTCTCGGGAATTCGAGGTGGAAAGACTACAGGGGGGCCTATTGCTTTAGAAATAATCAATAGAGATTGGGCAAATTGGGAGAAAATCATGGCCTGGGGTAGTGATGCGGATCTCGAAAGTCGTAAGGTTATTACTCCTCGCCCCGGCCATGCTGATTTGACAGGTTATTTAAAATACCGGACTGAAGTACGGAATGTTTTAGAACGGGCTAGTGCTCGGGAAACAGCAATGAGGGTGGCTATCGGTAATATTGCTAGACAGCTTCTAGAAAACCTAGGTGTGGAAATTAGGGGACAGGTTTTAGCTGTCGGGAAAGTTCAAGCTAACCTTCAGGATACAGAGGACCACTGGCAGAGGGTTAAAACTTCTGAATGGAAAGTAGGGGATCCTGAGGCGGAAAAGGCCCTTTATGCTCAGGTTGAAGAGGCTAGAGCTAAGGGTGAATCCCTAGGTGGTTGGCTTCAGGTTCAAGTACTAAATCTCCCTCCTGGGCTGGGTTCCTATGCCCAATGGGATCGGAAGCTGGATGGCCGGTTAGCCCAAGCAGTTTTATCAATTCAAGCTTTTAAAGGTGTTTCTTTCGGTATGGGATTTGAAGCAGGGCGGACCTTTGGTTCCCAAGTTCATGATCCTATTGCCTATGAGGAAGGTCGGGGATATTATCGTTTATCCAATAATGCTGGAGGGCTTGAAGGGGGAATGACCAACGGAGAGCCAGTGATCATTGAAGGGGTAATGAAGCCTATTCCTACTTTGTATTCACCTTTAGAGACTGTTAACTTACTGACAAAAGAAGTGGAAGAGGCTAGTGTAGAACGGAGTGATGTCTGTGCAGTTCCTGCCGCTTTAGTAGTAATGGAACATGTAGTAGCGTGGGAAATTCTCCAGGCAGTCTTAGATAAATTTCCTTCAGATACCTGGGAGGAGCTCCACAAAGCCTGGCAGGAGTACAAAATCTATCTCAGTGAACAATAATGGATTGTGAAATAGGTGGAAGCGATGAATGGGAATAAAAGAGAATGGAATAAAGA
>JAAZLD010000383.1 GCA_012799495.1 Desulfitobacterium sp.
ATTCATTCTTTCTCCACCATGTTCTTCGAGCCACATCCGGCCTCCACCTGCTCCACAGCAGAAGCCCTTATCTTTTTTGCGTTCCATTTCAACGACAGTGACTCCAGCTTTATTGAGGATATCCCGTGGTTCTTTATAGATCTCGTTATAGCGACCTAAGTAGCAAGAGTCATGATAAGTAACTTTGACATCTTTTCCACCGATATTGGATGGATTATCAAGTTTGAGGCGACCACTATTCAAGAGTTCCTTAATATATTCGGAATGATGGATTACTTCATATTCCCCACCCATTTGACGATAGTCGTGTTTGAGAGTTTGGAAGCAGTGAGGACATTGGGTGATAATCTTCTTCACTCCATAGCCATTCATTACTTCGATATTCTCTGCTGCTAGGGTTTGATAGAGGAATTCATTACCTAGTTTACGTGCAGAGTCTCCACAACATTTTTCCTCATTACCCAGGATCGCAAAGTTCACATTGGCAGCCTTAAGGATCTTGACGATAGCGGCAGATACCCTTTGGTTTCTAGCGTCAAAAGCTCCAGAACAACCAGGCCAGTAGAGAATCTCTGCATCAGGATTTTCTTCAATGGTGGGAACGCCTAGTCCTTTGAGGAATTCCTCTCGGTTATTCCAACCAATACCCCATGGGTTACCGTTGTTTTCCATGTTACGGAAAGCAAGTTGTGCCTCACTGGGGAATCTGGATTCCATAAGGACAAGATTTCTTCTCATTTCAATAGTTTTATCCACATGTTGAACGAAGATAGGACATTGTTGCTCACAGGAACGACAGGTGGTGCAATCCCAAAGTTCTTCTTCAGCAATGACTTCTCCTAGTAAGAAGCGTCCTGGAGGTAGCTCTAAAGCTGCTGTGCCGTCCACTGCTGATGCAGATTCGGAGGCTGATTCGCTAGCAGCCACTGTTCCAGCTGCTTTTGCTTCCTTTTTAGCTTCTAGATAAGCTGCATATTCTTCTTCAGCCCGCTTCTGAATATCTTGAATATGCTTTTTGGGATTAAGATTTTTACCACTAAGGTAGGCAGGACAATTATCCTGACAACGTCCACAGCGAACACAAACATCTGAGTTAAGACTGTCTTTCCAACTAAGTTCTCTAAACTCACTTATACCATAGGTTTCTAAGGACTCATCTTCAAAATCAATAAGTGCTGGTACACCTATAGGTCCACGCTCACGTATAAAGATTTTTACGAAGCTAAGGAAAATATGGAAGAGTTTAGAGTAAGGAATATAGGCTATGAAGACAAATGCTATGAGCATGTGGAACCACCAAGTAAATCTGTGCATGGATAATAATTGGGCTTGATCAAAAAGAGACTGAAGGGGTCCCATGGTCCAATAGCCTACAAAGCCATAGATGGCGAAGGGATCATTGTCAGCAGCCATACGGAGAGACTGAACAATGAAACCTGTTACTAAAATAACAAAAAGTAGTGTTAATGAGATAAGGTCATCATTTTGATTATCAAGTTTGTCAGGACGAGTGATGTAGCGGCGATAAAATAGATAAATAACGCCGATAATTGCCAATAGTCCAAAGAGGTTTGTAGTGATCTTAATGAAAACATACAATCCGCCTTTGAAAAGAGGAAGCCCAAAGTCCGCCTGTAAAGTAATTACGGCTGTTGCAAAAAAGCAAAAGATAAAGCCAAACAGAACAGCCATATGCATAACTCCGGGGACTTTATCTTTAAGAAGTCTCTTATGTCCGAAGCCATAAACAAAGACATCTTTTATTCCCTGCCAAGTTTGCAGTTGAATTTTCTGGGGCTTACTAAGCTTCCACTGGCGATAGCGTCTATAGATGCCATAAAAGAATATGACAGCCATAATCACCGCAAAGAGATACATAACTAGATGATAATCGATATTCCAGTAGACTTCCCGAGTCGGTGTCAACTAAACCGACCTCCTTTGCATCTTGAATTTTGAATTTTTTTATAATTCAATCTATATAATTCAAGACAGACTCTTAAAATCCTTTAAAATTTTCATGTATTCTTTCTAAATTTTCAATATCTTTCTAAACCTCTAATTTAGTCTTCTCGAAAATTCTGGTATTCTAAGTATTCTCTTTAACTTGATACAGTTCTGATAAGCTGATTTTGTGGAGTTCGGGAGTCCACTGTGGAACATATCATCCAGTCTCCACTCTTCACTACCCTACAGCTTATCTGGAGTACATAAACCTCCCATTTCTGTGAATAATGCCAGACTTTTCTCTTTATCTGGTGAGGTAGGCGGGAGCTAGGTAGAGCTAGCTCCCACCACCATCTTCACTAACAGCCTCCTAGATAATCTTCCCCGGACAATATTCTCTCTAGATATTAACGAATGGGATACTTACCTTTTTCTACAACCAAATCAGCAACATCTTTTCTGAGACCGATCATATCCACATTTGGACGACGGGTTAGTTTGCGCATACCAGCTAATACTGTGCTTAAGGAATCTCCCTCTGCTGCTGCACAAATAACTTCTTTAGCGTGTTGCTCAAGAATGTTCATAGCTGTGTAGCATCCTAAGGTTGCTGCTTTTTCTACAAAGAGTTTGTGGTCATCGGTAACATCCATATCTTGAACTTTCATGGCCCGGAGAACTGCACTTTCCATAGCATAGACTTGAAGAACCATTTCAGCCATTCCCATGAGAACATATTGGTTGTCTTTAAGTTCCATGCCAAGGTTTTGAGCAGCGATTCCAGCTGCCATTAAGCAGAGCTTTTTCGCTTTGCCTACCATGTCGAGGAGAGCTTCTAGGCCTTCATTATCAGAAGGTAAGCCTACTGACATTAAGTCTTTAGAGACATTTTGAGCAGCTTGGAGTAAAGGTAGTTCACCGTTCATAGCCCGTTTTAGTAAGGTTCCAGGTACTAAGAGACGGTTGATTTCGTTGGTTCCTTCGAAGAGACGGTTAATGCGGGAGTCACGATACATTCTCTCGATTGGATATTCGGAGATAAAGCCATATCCACCATGGATTTGGACTCCTTCGTCAACAGCGAAATCGAGAACTTCGGAAGCTAGAACTTTGTTCAAGGAGCACTCGATAGCATATTCTTCGAGAGCTTTTCCAGCTTCTTTACGGCAATCGCCTGTAAGATCTAGATCCTTACAAACTTCATCCATTAAACCTGCAGTGCGGTAAACAACACTTTCAGCCATATAGCATTGGGTAGCGATTTCTGCAAATTTAGCTCTGATTGCTCCAAAGGTGTCGAGAGTAACACCAAATTGCTTACGCTCGCTTGCGTATTTAAGAGCTGTTTCGAGAGCGATTTGAGCACTACCAATAGCGGCAGCGGCTAATTTAAAGCGACCAACGTTGAGGATATTAAAGGCAACTACGTGTCCACGACCTAGTTCGCCAACGATGTTTTCAACAGGTACAGCTACATCTTCTAAGATTACTTCTCTTGTAGAGGAACCTTTGATACCCATTTTCTTTTCTTCAGGACCAAAGGAAACTCCTGGCATATCCCGCTCAACAATGAAGTTGGTGAGTTTGCCGTCTACTTTAGCATAGACTAAGAAAACATCGGCAAAACCTGCGTTGGTGATGAATTGCTTGGTTCCATTGAGGATATAGTGAGTTCCTTCTTCATTAAGAACTGCTGTTGTTTTTGCACCTAAGGCGTCAGAGCCAGAACCGGGTTCTGTGAGGCAATAGGCAGCAATTTTTTCTCCACTTGCTAGTCCAGGTAGATATTTTTCTTTTTGTTCGGGAGTTCCAAAGTAAACGATGGGTAGTGTCCCAATACCTGTATGAGCAGCGAAAGATACTGCAAAGGAAGCTCCCCTGGGCACTTCTTCCCCTACCACGACGGTGGCGTATTTATCCATGCTGAGGCCACCCATTTCTTCGGGAATTTCTAAGCCCAGAAGTCCTAATTCCCCAGCCTGAGCCATGAACTTGCGGGCCAAGCCTTCTTGTTGCTCCTCTAATGCTTCAATATGAGGTCCAATTTCCTTTTCTACAAAGTTAGCTGTCATTCTTTTTAACTGTAAATGGTCCTCATTTAACTCTTCAGGAGTAAATACTTGCTCAGGGGTTACATCTGCCAGTAAAAAACCGCCGCCTTTTAAAGCTAGTTCCATAGTTTTTTCTCCTCTCTCAATGAAATTCTATTTGTTTTAACTAAAAGTAAAAAGTTCAAGTTATTTTTAGATTCAAGTTATTGATTAGAAGGGTAGGTAGTGCCTAAGGGTTACTTCCTCTCGGTACCCGTTGGTGCTCCAGGTTCCTCAGAGAAAGCATTATCCTTAGCACTACCCCGTCCTTAATAGTATTTTCTTAGAGGCAGTGAGCACTGACCTCAAAGTTTTTATTACTTTGGGAAAAACTAGAGAACTTCGTAAACTCCTGCTGCTCCCATGCCACCGCCAATACACATGGTAACCATGCCGTATTTCAGACCACGACGCTTCATTTCGTGAAGGAGAGTTGCAGTGAGCTTAGCTCCAGTACAACCTAAGGGGTGTCCAAAGGCGATAGCTCCACCATTAGGATTAACTTTCGCTGGATCAATTTCTAAAGTTTTGATGATAGCTAGAGATTGGGCAGCAAAAGCTTCGTTGAGCTCGAAGAGGTCGATTTGATCTAGGGTTAAACCTACTTGTTTAAGAACTTTAGGGATGGCTTTGATAGGACCAATACCCATAAGCTCGGGCTCTACTCCAGCTACAGCAAAGCCTCTCCATTTAGCTAAAGGCTTCACATCAAGCTCTTTAACTTTTTCTTCGGACATGAGAAGGGTTGCAGCTGCTCCGTCAGAGGTTTGGGAGGAGTTTCCAGCCGTTACAGAACCACCACTCTTAAAGACTGGTCTTAGTTTTGCTAAGCCTTCTACTGTACTATTGGGACGGATTCCTTCGTCCTTGCTAAACCATACTTCCCCTTGGGGGCCGCTGGAAATTAGTACAGGAACGATCTCCTCGTCAAAACGGCCGCTAACTTGAGCTGCATGGGCTTTCTGATGACTGGATACTGCAAATTCGTCTTGCTCTAAACGAGAAATCTCATATTTAGTAGCTACATTTTCTGCAGTAAGTCCCATAGATATATAAACTTCAGGGTTGTGCTCCATCATGTAGGGGCTAGGTGCAGGCTTGTTGCCACCCATGGGAACTAAGGACATGCTCTCAGCTCCACCTGCTAACATAACATCAGCTTCACCTAATCTAATCCGATCTGCTGCTAAGGAAATAGCTTGTAGTCCAGAGGAGCAGAAACGGTTAATGGTGAGTCCAGATACATCGATGGGAAGACCAGCTCTTAAGGCAATAACCCGAGCCATGTTCATACCTTGCTCCCCTTCGGGGAAGGAGCATCCGATAATGCAATCATCGATTTCTGCTGGATTTAAATTGGGAACGCTTTTGAGAACATCTTGAATGACAAAAGCAGCTAAATCATCTGGACGAGTATTTGCTAAAGAACCTCTGCCGGATTTACCGATAGCGGTACGCTTGGCTTCAACAATATATGCTTCTTTCATGTTCCTTCACCTCCTAATTCCTTAAAGGCTTGTTCTTAGTAAGCATGTGGCGAATGCGATCTAAGGTCTTAGGTTCGCCAACTAGGCTCATGAACATTTCTCTTTCGAGATCTAGTAAGTATTGCTCATCAACTAGTGCACCAGCAGGTTTGTCTCCACCTGTCATGGCATATGCTAGTTTTTTACCTAGATGCATATCGTACTCGGAGATAAAGTTACCTTCTTTCATGCCATATAGGGCCATTTCTAAGAAAGCACGTACTCCTGGTCCACCTACTTTATATTTCTTCGGAACGAGAGGTCTGAAGTCTCGAGCTAGATCTAGTACTCTAGCTTTGGCATCCATGATTACATGGTCTGCGTTCATGCTATAGCGATCGCTATCTCTTAGGAAGCCTAGTTTTCTAGCCATTTCAGCACTGGTAGAAACTTTAGCCATGGCTACTGTTTCAAAACGTTGAGCGTAGAAATAGTCAGGTGCTACTACTACACCAGGAAGAACTCCTTCCATAGCCCGGATAGCCATTTCCTTAGTTCCGCCGCCTCCAGGAATTAAGCCTACACCTAACTCCACAAGACCCATATAAGTCTCAGCAGCGGGTTGGATACCATGGGCATGGAGACAAATCTCTGTTCCTCCACCTAAGGTCATGCCAAAGGGAGCTGCTACTACAGGCTTCTTAGCATATTTGAGTGCCATAGTTCCTCTTTGGAATTCCCGAACCATGAGATCGATGTCATCCCAGTTTTCATCTTCTGCTTCCAGCATGATTAGCATTAGGTTAGCGCCAACGCAGAAGTTCTTACCTTGGTTACCGACGACCATTCCTAGGTAGTTCTTTTCTACTTCCTCTAAGGATTTATGAATCATATTCAGGATATCTGCACCAATTGAGTTATTTGGTGAGTGGAATTCTAGGCATGCTACTCCATCTCCTAAATCAATAAGGCTTGCCCCGGAGTTGCCAAGGATCTTCTTGCCTTGTTTATGGGCAAGTTTGAGATTAACGCTATAGGGGCTAACTGGGGTAGCTTTGTATTCACCATCTCCATAGTAGAGGGGATTTCCTTCTTCATCTTTACTATAGAAACTTTCTTTACCTTCGGCTAAGAGGTTTTCTACTATTTCAGGAACTGTGCCTCCCTCGGTTTTAATCCGCTCTGCGACAGCTTTTACTCCTAAGGCATCCCACATTTCGAAGGGGCCTAACTCCCAGTTATATCCCCATTTCATGGCGTTATCTATAGCAGTAACATCATCAGCAATGGTAGGAGCTAGTCGAGCGGAATAAATAAGTACATCTCTTAGTACTCGCCATGCAAATTCTGCAGCGGCGTCTTTTCCATTAACTAGAGCCTTAACTCTATCCTTAAGGCCGCCAGCATTTTTGGCTCTATCCAAAGATGCAAATTTTACCTTTTTTCTAGGTACATATTCCATCGTATTGGGATCTAGAACCAGAATTTCCCGACCTTTTTCTGTTCTTACTCTTTTATAGAAGCCTTGGCCAGTTTTATCTCCCAACCAACCGTTTTTGATCATGGTATGGATGAATTCAGGCATAACGAAGAATTCTTTTTCTTCAGGGACATTATCCCCTACGTTATTGGCCACATGTACAAAGGTGTCTAAACCTACCATGTCTACAGTACGGAAAGAAGCAGATTTGGGACGACCCATAATAGGACCTGTTAGAGCATCTACTTCATCTACTGTTAGGCCAGAGCTCATCATTTCTTTGAGAGTGGCTGCTAAACCATAAACACCGATCCGGTTACCGATGAAGTTCGGTGTGTCTTTGGCATAGACTACTCCTTTACCTAATACTCGCTCAGCAAATTCTTCCACTTCTTTCAGAACTGCTGGATCAGTCTTAGGTCCTGGAATCAATTCAAATAGCTTCATATACCGTGGTGGGTTAAAGAAGTGAGTACCTAAGAAGTTAGGTGCATGTTCCTCAGAGATTCCTTCGGACATGGCTGCCAAGGAAATACCTGAGGTGTTAGAGCTAATGATGGTTCCTGGGCGAACATTTTGGCAGACCTTTTTGAAAAGATCGATCTTAATGTCCAAGCGCTCTACTACAACTTCTACTACCCAGTCCACTTCTTGTAAGCGATGAAGATCATCTTCAAAGTTTCCGACTTCAATGAGTTCAGCAAACTCTGGCACAAATAAAGGAGCTGGTTTCATTTTTAAGAGCTTAGCTTTATTAGCTGAAGCAATACGATTTCTAACTTTAGGGGATTCTAAAGTTAAGCCAGCTGCCTCTTCTTCTGGTAGCAAACTAGAGGGTACGATATCTAGCAAAATGCTGGGAATCCCTGCATTAGCAAGGTGTGCCGCGATGGTACTTCCCATAACCCCTGAGCCTAAAACCGCCACCTTGTAAATGGGCATATTCATCCTCCTTTTTCCTTTGGGGTTCTTTGTTTTTAGAAATAACATCTCTTAGAACCCCATTTTAGTTATATTAGAGAGTTACATAAAGATTACCAATTTTCTGGATATTTCGTAGGGAAAAGCCCCACAGTAGGAGCTTTTTCCCTCTGTTTAACACTCTAACCACTACTCTCCTAATACCCTTAACCTAAACCCTTTTTCCCTCATCTAGCAAATTTCTGCTTATCTCTTTTTTATTTCGTTCATTACATAGTTATTTTACTTTTTCTTTCTCTCTCTTGTTTCTCCTCATTAGGAAGCCCTAAGGCCCCTGCAAAAAGCTCCATTAAGCTATCTATATCTTTGCTTAAGGTGCGCTCTGAACGAGCAAAAATCCAATCTGTAGTCGCCCTGTCAATGGTGCCAAAGATCATTTGGCGAGCTACTCTTATGTCAACAGTGGAGGTGATTTCTCCCTGTCGTATCCCCTCTTTGATCACCTCCTCCACAAGTCGAAAGTAATCCCTTAAAGGGCCAGATATAGCATTATGCAAGCTGACATTAGGCTGGCGTAATTCTACCTGAGTTACCATAGCTAAGGAACGATTATTTTCCATATGGGTAAAATGAGTTTGGACTAATGTCCTTAGCCTGCTCCGGGTATCATGACAAGATTCCATTTTGCTCCGAATCAATTGGATGAATTCTCCCATCCTTTCAGTAAAGAGCTTGATGAGGATGTCTTCCTTGTTTTTAAAGTAGAGGTAGATAGTTCCGTCTGCAACTCCCGCCATACGAGCGATTTTAGAAACCTGGCATGAATGATAGCCAACCTCGGCAAATGCTTCTATTGCTGCGTCAATTATTTTTTCGTATTTGTCCTCTCGGGAAACAGCCATTCTTCGTCATCCTTTACTTCAGTTTGTGTAATATTTATTAGACATCCTTTCTGAAATCTTGTCAATGTTTACCCTTGCTAGTCTTATGCCAGTTGCTTTTTGAACTCTTCTGTCAATAGAGGTACGATTTCGAAAAGATCTCCTACAATACCGTAATCAGCAACGCTGAAGATATTAGCTTCGGGATCCCTGTTAATAGCTACAATGACCTTGGAAGATCCCATACCGGCTAAATGCTGGATAGCGCCGGAAATTCCGCAAGCGATGTAAAGTGTTGGTGAAACAGTTTTACCTGTTTGTCCCACTTGGGCTTCATACTCTCGGTAGCCAGAGTCTACTGCTGCACGGGAAGCTCCAACTGCTGCACCTAAAACATCAGCTAAGTCTTCGATAATCTTAAAGTTTTCGGCATTTTTCATAGCTCTTCCACCGGAAACGATGATATTGGCATCAGTTAGTTCTGGGCGAGAAGAGGCTTGGCGAATAATGTCTTTGATTATTGCTTTCAAATCAGAAGCATCAATATCAGCGGAAACCTCTACAACTTCTGCTTGTCTTTCACTGGGGTCTGCTACAGTGAAACTGTTAGGGCGAATGGTTGCCAAAATTGGACGGGCTTCAGTAGCTACTTCCGCATATGCTTTACCAGCATAGATGGGGCGTTTGAATACTAGGTTGCCATTTTCTTCGCTAAGGCCTACGCAGTCAGAAGCACAACCTACGCCGAGTCTTTGAGCTAGGCGTGGTGCTAAGTCCCGACCGATTCCTGTGTTACCCATCAATACAACTTCTGGATTTTCATCCCGGATAACTTTGTTGAGAACAGAGGTATAAGCACCTGTGGTGTAATCTTTGAGTTTTTCGTCTTCTACTACGATGACTTTATCTGCTCCATAGGAAGCAGCGGTATTAGCCAGATCTTTGACCCCTTGGCCTAGTAAGACACCAGTGACGGTGGCGCCTTTTTGGTCTGCTAGACGGCGTCCTTCACTTAACAGCTCTAAAGAGACTTTCCGCAGTTCACCATTAAACTGCTCAAGAACAACTAAAATTCCTTTAGGCATCCTTTCTCAATCCTCTCTTCTTTAGACTTTTATCAAACTACTAGCTTAGATCACTTTTGCTTCGTTAATTAAAGCATTGACTAGCTCGGCAACAGCTTGGGGAGGTTCCCCTTCGATAATACGTCCAGCTTGACGTGCAGGAGGTAAGCTAAGTTTTACAACTTTCATCTTTGCTTCCTCAGCAGAGATTCCTAAATCAGCTAAAGTTAGAGTTTTCAATTCTTTTCTCTTAGCTTTCATAATACCGGCAACTGATGGATAGCGAGGCTCGTTCAAGCCTTTTTGGGCTGTAATAACTGCAGGTAGAGGTACTTCAACTACTTCACTACCACCATCGATATCCCGAGTAGCTGTTGCGGTAGAACCGTCAACTTCTAGTTTGGTAACAGTACTAACTGAGGGAATTCCTAAAGCTTCTGCAAGACGAACAGCTACCTGACTGGAACCGTCATCAATAGCAATCCGCCCTGTAATGATTATGTCATAGGAAAGACCTTCGATAGCTTTAGCTAATACATTGGCTGTGACAAATTCGTCGCTTCCTTCTAAAGCAGGATCTTCAATAGCAATAGCTTTATCAGCTCCCATGGCCAAAGCAGTTCTCAAAACTTCGCTTACTTTGGGTCCACCCATGCTTATTACTGTAACTTCCCCACCGTGTTGCTCTTTGAGGCGAATTCCTTCCTCTACAGCAAACTCGTCATAGGGATTCATGATG
>JAAZLD010000384.1 GCA_012799495.1 Desulfitobacterium sp.
ATTAGTTTTTTTGATGCTAACTTTTTCAGTACAGGAGTTAAAGTTCCTGAATCTAAGTATAAGTATTCACCTAAGGATTTAACATTTATTTCTTTATGCTCCCACATCACCATCATAGTTATATATTGGGTATAGGTCAAATCAATTGCATCTAAGAAAGGTTTGTACTTTTTTACCACTTCTTTTGCACATGCATATAGTGGAAAGCATAATTGATTTTTTAATTTTAAAATTTCTTCTTCCATTAGTAAACTCCTTGCTTTAATTGTATAGAATTAAATCATTGAGCCTATTATAAGCTAGGCACTTACTTGGCTAGATGCTACTTTAACTGCTTTAGCTAGTTGATCAGAACAAGAAGTTGGTCTTCTACCACAAGTAATACCAGAACATTTTTTAATAATATCATCTGCTGTCCAACCATCAATAAGAATCGGTATTGCCTTTAAATTACCATCACAACCGCCTTCAAATCTAACATTAGTAACTACACCTTCATTAATATCAAACTGAATTTCTCTTGCACAAATATCTTTAGTTTTATAAGCGTATCTCATTTACAATAACTCCTTTATCTTTTCTTCTATTATACCTAAATCTGCTGTTGGTTCATAGCGTTGTATAACATTTCCTTGTCTATCGATTAAAAACTTTGTAAAATTCCATTTAATATCTGGTTCATTTTTATAGTTTGGATTATCTTTAGATAGCATAAAATCTAAGGTTTCAGACAATGCATTGTCTGAATCAAATCCCTTAAAACCTTTTTGAGTAATAAGGTATTTATAAAGTGGTATTGCATCATTCCCATTAACTTCAACTTTGGAATGAATAGGAAATGTAATACCATATCTTGAATCACAAAAGCTCATAATTTCCTCGTCCGTCCCAGGTGCTTGATTACCAAATTGATTACATGGAAAATCAAGTATTTCAAATCCTTCAGAACTAAAGCTTTCATACATATCTTGGAGTCCATCATACTGTGATGTAAAACCACATTCTGTAGCAGAATTAATGATTAAAAGTACCTTGCCTCTATACTTGCTAAGTGAAACCAATTCACCTAATTGCCCTTCTACTGTAAAATTATAAATACTCATACCCCATACCTCCTATATTAACGATGAAATCTTTGTATCTATTTTTTCTGGCTCTGTTGTGGGAGCAAATCTCTCAACAACATTACCATCTTTATCTACTAAGAATTTAGTAAAATTCCATTTTATTCCAGAACCTAAAACCCCACCTTTTTGTGCCTTTAAATATTTATATAGTGGCTCTTCTTTTTCACCATTAACTTCTACTTTAGAAAACATAGGAAAAGTTACTCCATAGTTTGCTTGACAAAAATCTTGAATTTCTTCTTCTGAGCCAGGTGCTTGATTAGCAAATTGGTTACATGGAAAATCAAGTATTTCTAGTCCCTGGTCTCTATATTTTTCATATAAATCCTGTAGTCCATTATACTGGGGTGTAAATCCACATCCTGTTGCTGTATTTACAATCAATAACACTTTTCCCTTATACTTTTTCATTTCTACAATATTGCCTTGTGCATCTTTTACCTTATAGTCATAAATATTCATTCTTATTCACCTCTCTTTAAGATTGTACTAAATTCAATTGTGCCCAATTTTTATTCTTAAAATAAATTGTACACAATCTAATTTGTTTTGTCAATAGCCTTAATAACTCTTTTAACTTTCTCTTCTACCTCTATATCTTCTTCAATTTTGAACACTTTACATTCTAAATTTTTCATCCACTCATAATGAAGCTTCTTACTCCTAACATCTAAATCCCCCGAATCATATTTAGCTGCCCATTGCATAAACTCTATATGGGACTTATACAACTTACCCCCAATATTTATTTCATCACCATATCTTTTCCTTTCCCGCTCTAATAGTCTTTTTATTCGGGTCTCCTCTGGTATCCACAAGAAAATTACTAAATCAAAATAGG
>JAAZLD010000385.1 GCA_012799495.1 Desulfitobacterium sp.
ACTGAGGATTATAGTGTACGGCCCTTCTTTGTATCTATAATTCGTATTTTACGTTTAATGGGTTTTTATTTTACTACTATGTTGCCTGCTTTTTATGTTGCCTTACAAGGATATCATCAGGAAATGCTCCCTACAACTCTCTTAGTCAATATGAGTTCAGGAAGGGAAGGAACCCCTTTTCCTGTTATCATCGAAGTTTTTATTATGGGGGTTATTTTTGAGATCTTGCGAGAAGCAGGAATTAGAATGCCCCGAACGGTGGGACAAGCGGTAAGTATTGTAGGTGCCCTTGTTTTGGGAGAATCTGCTGTCCAAGCAGGAATTGTGGGGCCCAATATCGTAATCGTGGTGGCTTTGACAGCTATTTCTGGATTTCTCACCCCTTCCCTTAACGCCACAATATCAATCTTAAGGACGTATTTCTTAATAAGTACAGCCTTTCTGGGAATGTTTGGTTGGATACTTTCTTTAATAGCAGTGCTTATCCATCTAAACTCATTGCGATCTTTTGGAATTCCTTACCTTTCCCCCATAATTCCTTTTAATGAAGGGGACATGAAGGATGGTTTTTTACGCTTTCCTCTCTTAGGAATTGCTGAGCCACCAAGTTTGCTTCCGAAGAATCCTTCTCAGGTGAAAGACAAAAGATCAAGGAACAAGAAATAAATTGAGGTGGGAGACGATTATGATAAAAATGAAAGTAAGGAAAAATTGGCTTGTCCTAATTGTTTTTTCCCTGATCATAATCTTCTTACCTGGATGTTGGAGTCATAGGGAGCTCCATGAAATTGGTATTGCCAGCGGTATAGGCTTTGATCTTAATGAGGAAGGAAAAATTGCTCTTTCAGTTCAAATTATCACTCCGAGCCCCTTTTCTAAGCAAACGGAAAGAGGGGACAGAAAACCTGTGCGGGTTTTGACTAGTGAAGGGGAAACGGTCTTTGATGCAATTAGGAATATTATGGCAAAATCAGGAGATCGGGTTTTTTATCCCCACCTCCAAATAATTGTATTGGGAGAAGATTTAGCGAAAGCAGGGTTAAAACCTGTGTTGGATTTTTTGGAACGAGACCCGGAGATCCGGGTACTTACCTGGCTAACCATAACTGAAGGGAAGGCTGAAGATATAATTAGAGGTCGCTCTAGGGAGGATGATACTCCTGCCACCCACATAAACCGTCTAATTGAGGACTATCGGGCAACCTCTAGGGTAACCCCTACAAGTCTCCTTAACTATATCGATATGTCTCTTAAAGAAGGAATAGAGCCTATTGTTGGTAAAGTAAGTTACTTTGAGGAAAAGGGAGAACCGACCTTTTTCATGGAAGAAGCAGGAGTTTTCAAAGGGGATCGCCTTGTTGGCTGGCTAGATGCTCATGAAAATCGCGGGTATTTATGGGTGGCAAATAAGGTCCAGAGTGGAATAGTTGTAGCTCAGCTCAAGAATCAAGATCAAGAAAAAAAGAAGAATATTAGTTCTAACAGTTCCAATGATTTTGAGGATTTGATTTCTTTTGAGATTTTAAGAAGCAAGTCCAAAATTAAGCCCCAATTAAATGGCGATGAATTAAGTTTTTTAATCCAGTTAGACGTTGTGGCCAATATCGGGGAAAGGATGGACAATGAAAGTGCTGCGGGAAAAGAATTTATAAAAGAAATGGAGGAACTTCTCCGGTTATCAGTTGAGAAAGAAGTCCTTGATACACTTAAAAAGGCCCAAAAAGAGTTTAATTCAGATATATTTGGTCTTGGACTAACTGCCCAACGCAAATACCCAGAGTATTGGCAAGAGCATAAAGAAGAATGGGATGAGATATTTCCCGAACTGGAAGTGGAACTAAAAGTAAAGACTAAAATAAACGCTCCCGGCATGATTCTCTAGATGGATTCGTCATAATTTGTGATATAATATTGAAAAATAAGTTAAAATATCAAGCAAATGACGAGGGGGAACACCTGTGTTTGAAAACGATATACTTATTGCTGGAGGAGATCCGGGCTTTGGTGCTATTAAACTAGACGCTGGGGATACAAAAATCCTTTTTCCGGCAGTGATCTGCAAAGGTCATGAACGGATTTTTTCCACCTTAGGAAACACTAATATGACTAGAGGGACTGAAGAAGAAATGCAAATCGCTTCTTTAGATGTAGTGGTGACTAATCACGCTACAGGGGTTTCTCGTCATTATTTTATGGGTAGTTTAGCAGAAAGCCTTAACCCCAATGAAGCACATTATTGTTGGGATGAGGATAAATCCACAGATGAAGAGGCTACAGCCCTTTTAGTAGTAGCCCTTGCCCTTGCTCAAAAAGAACCAAAGGCTAATATCTATTTAGGGACTGGTGTTCCAGTAAAATATTATTCTACTTTGCGGGATAAATACGAAGCAGAACTTAAAGGAACCTGGTCTGTCACTTTTCGGTCAGGACCCTTTAAAGGGCAAACTCGTCAACTGACTATTATACGTTCACGAGTCCTTCCTCAGAGCTATGGTGCTTTTATTAAAGAAACCTTGAATGAATATGGCATTCCTACTAGTCCCAAGCTTTTTAGCGGCTATGTGGTGGTAATCGATCCAGGTTTTCGCACCACAGATATAGCAACCTTTTATGATGGTGTAATGTTAGATCCCCCTAATTCATTTAGTATTGAGAAGGGGTTAAAATGGGCCTATACTGGTGTAGCGGAAAAGCTGAAAGAACTTACGGCAAATCATGAAAATCCTATTGAAACAGATGATAAAGAATTAGATAAGATTTTCCGAGTCAATAAGGGCTTTTATCCCTGGAATAATGGGGCCATCGATCTTAATCCCATTATGAATGAAATGCTAAAACAATTGGGAGCAGATATTTCCCGGGAAGTTAAGAAAACTCTTAAGCCCATGTTGGGAAAAATCCATACCATCCTTGTGGCAGGAAAAGTGGGGGAAATGACTTTTGAACATTTGCAATTTGAAAATAAAGTCCTGATTGAAAACCCCCAATTTGGTAATGCTACGGGTTTTAGAATAATGGCTGCAAACCTGGTTAATAACATTACGAAGAAACAAGAAGGGACTTCATGAACCATAGAGTGACCTTGGATCTTCATTTCGGAAAGGAAGACGAGGAAATTTGGCAAATCCTCAAGAAGTTTCCTCAGGAAGAATGGGAGGAAATCATAAAAGAAGCACTTAGGCTTTGGGGTGCAGAGCAGGGGATAAGAGGAGAAAATTTGGAAGTTGAAGGGGACAGTCATGATTGGGATGAGCAACTTAAATCTTCTGATGAAGATAAGATTACCGTTGCGGGAAAAAGTACTGCTTCATCAAAGGTTAGCTGGAGTCTAGAAGATTTGTTTTCTTCTCACCTTCAGGAGCCTCGTCAAGAACCAGAATTTTCATTGGAATCAAAACCTGATCCTTTGAGGCACCTTTTTGCACTAATCGGTGAGGAAGAAGACGAAGAAGTTATTGATTTTTTGCGAGGTAAGCCTTCTTCGAAAACCGAAGAGAAAGAGAATAAAGAGGATAAAAAAGATAAAGAGGATACTGATGAAAATAACCAACCTAATCCTTCAGTCTTATCGACTACTGCTGATTTTACAACCAATAGGGGCTTAAATTATATACTTCAGAATGTGATCGGTGAAGAAGATGATCCAGAAGTTCTTAAATACTTCAAGAGCCAGAAGGAAGAATAGTAAAAGAAATCACTTGGAAATACAAATTATAACCAATTAAAGAAAGATAAATGAACTAAAGGGAAGATAAATGAAGAAATCCTTTCCAATTCATCAAAATTAACTGTCAATTGGGTTTTTGTTCAAAAGTTGTTACTTGACGCATAAAAACCTATCCTCTATAGTAGAATTAATAGAAAGCTTTAAAATAAGGAGAGATAGTTAGTGGAAGAGGACCCTTACCCTGACCCTAGGGAGTTCAATTTAGAGATAAACCAGGCGCCAAGAGCAATATTCTTAGGCGCCTTAGCTGTTTTCCCTGATTTCCTCGAAAATATAGAGGAGTTTACAAGGGAAAAATGGGAATTTATTAAGGAAATAAAAA
>JAAZLD010000386.1 GCA_012799495.1 Desulfitobacterium sp.
GACTTCAATAGTCAAGACATCTCCCCCTACTTCTGTATAAGCCAATCCTGTAGCAGCACCGATCTCCGGTTTAGGTCTGGCTTTTTCATATTGGTAACGAGGAGCTCCTAGCAATTCCTCTAAGAGTTCTGTAGTTAACTCCCCTTCTTTCCATTCCTTCTTGACTACTTGAGTAGCTACTTTACGACAAAGGTTAGCAACCTGCCGCTCTAAATTCCTTACCCCAGCTTCCCGAGTATATCCCTGGATAACCTTAAGGATAACGTCATCGGGAATGCTTAATTGGTTTTTCTTCAAGCCATGGGCCTTAATTTGTTTGGGGATTAAGTAATTGCGAGCAATATTGATCTTTTCCTCTTCCGTATAGCCACTTAGACTAATTACCTCCATCCGATCCAAGAGAGGACGAGGAATAGTATGAACTGTATTAGCAGTCATGATAAATAAAGTGTTTGATAAGTCAAAGGGAAGATCCAGATAATGATCCATAAAAGTAGAGTTTTGCTCCGGATCCAAAACCTCTAAGAGGGCAGCTGCTGGATCCCCACGAAAATCTGAAGCCATTTTATCGATTTCATCTAGTAAAAACACAGGGTTGGCTGTGCCAGCAGTACGCATCCCTTGAATAATTCGGCCAGGTAAAGCACCGATATATGTCCGGCGGTGACCCCGAATTTCCGCTTCGTCCCGAACTCCACCTAAAGACATCCGGACAAACTTACGATTTAAGGCCCGAGCCACTGATTTAGCCAGGGAAGTTTTCCCTACACCAGGAGGTCCTACAAAACAGATTATAGGACTTTTCATTTTAGAGGTCAGCTTACGAATAGCTAAAAACTCTAAAACCCTCTCTTTAACTTTTTCTAAGCCATAATGATCTTCATTAAGGATTTTTTCTGCCCGGTGAAGATCTGTTTTATCTCTACTCTTTTTCTTCCAAGGAAGAGCAAGAATCCAATCTAAATAGGTGCGGACTACTGTACCTTCAGAAGATGCGGGAGGCATTTTTTCTAATCTGTCTAATTCTTTGAGAGCTCGCTCCTTAGCCTCCTCGGGAAGATTAGCCTCTTCAATCTTTTCCCGGTAATCATCAACTTCAGCTTGTTTTTCGTCCTTTTCCCCTAGTTCCTTCTGAATAGCTTTGATTTGCTCTCGTAAATAATATTCCTTTTGAGTCTTTTCCATTTGTTTTCGGACTCGCAAACCAATCCGCCGTTCTAGCTCTAAAATCTCATTTTCCCGCATGATAATTTCTGTGAGACGTTCTAAACGCTCTGCCAGATCTATAGCTTCCAAGACCTTTTGCTTATCTCCAAGCTTAAGACTTAAATGAGAAGCGACAATATCCGCCATTCGTCCTGGATCATCAACACTTAAAACAGTCCCGATAGTTTCCTGAGGGACCTTTTTACTTAGTTTAGCATATTCCTGGAACTGATTAATTACTCCATGAGTGAGAGCACGAATTTCGGAAGTATCCTCACTAAATCCTTCTTGAATCTCTTCTACCTCCACCTGGAAATAAGGTTCTTCTGCTATGTAGTTAATAACTTTGCCGCGATTCTTTCCTTCCACTAGGACA
>JAAZLD010000387.1 GCA_012799495.1 Desulfitobacterium sp.
CCTAATACCCCTCCGCAAAGAAGAGCGAAACCATAAATCCATATTTGATGCTTTTCTAGCATTTCTCTGTTAAGTTTCAAGTTATTTTCCTACCTCTCCCCAATATCCCCCATCTCTGATCTACTTATCTTATCTAATGCTAATTAATTTATAATTAAAAATGTACTTTTAACACTAATTCCTTCTCATGTACCTTATTAAATTCGCCTTATCCAACATTTCCCCTTCCCTATGGGGAAATTTGAGTAACTAGATTTGTTCTAAAAAAATCCTCCTAAAGTAGATTTGGATATTTCCATGGTCTACTTTAGGAGGAGCATATCAGAATCTCATCGGATGGATACTTTTTAAAGACTATTCCTATAAATCCGCTCAATATCTTCAAGCTTCACTTCTTCAGTATGATTTTTCAACTTAGCTTTATTGGCAATGAATTCTTGGGCATACTCCCTGATCTCTTCCTCGGTTATTTTAACTTTTACTGTTATCAACTTCTTAAGAATCTCTTCTAGTTCTGCGAGACTACTCATCCCCATGACCTTGAGCATTTTTTCAATCTTGGTTTGATCCTTGAAGGATCTTAAATACTCAATCATTAAAACCCCATTAGCTAGCCCATGAGGTAATCCCTTAAAGTAAGTCAAAGGATAGCCCATCCCGTGAGGTAGCGAGGTTCCTGATTGGGATATTAATATCCCAGCCAAAGTGGAGGCCAACATAACGTCCGCTCTGAATCCATGATCTAAATCTTTAGTGACCAGTTTTTTAAAGCAATCCTCAAATAACTGAAAACCTCTTTCAGCATAAATCTCAGACATAAAGGTGCTGTTGGAGTTTAAATATCCCTCAACTAAATGGGAAAAAGCATCGATAGCGGTATTAACAGTTATGTCATAAGGCAAATCATAAGTGTATTTATAGTCCAAAAAGGCCACTTGGGGGAAGATTACTTGACCGAGATTCTTCTTGGTCATTTCTTTGTTTGAAGTAACAATACTATATTGAGTAACTTCCGAGCCTGTCCCGGAAGTTGTGGCCACAGCTACTACAGGAATAAATTCCAGTTTTCTCCCACTAAAGACGTTATCCTGATTTACTTCAGGATTCTTGATAAATACTGCGATAGCTTTTGCCGCATCCATAGGTGAGCCACCACCGATCCCGATAACAAAGTCCACATTATTAGCTTTTCCTAACCCACTGGCTTTTTCGATGGTTTCCAGAGATGGATTTTCCTCTACCTCGTCAAAAAGTAGATATTCTATCCCCGCCTCGGCAAGAGCTTTGGTAACATCCTCATAGGAGCCATTTTTCTTGGCAGAGTTTCTCCCGGTAATAATAAAGGCCTTACGGCCTAGCTTTTTAAAGACATCTTTATTCTTCAATACTACATCTTCACCAAAATAGATTTCCGTAGGCATAAAGTATTTGAATTCCATAGTATTCGCTCCCTTCTACATTTACTTTATCATAACCACTCTTCTATTTTCCATAAACATATATCACTTTTTAAGTTAATGAAGAATTCTTGTCTTGCGGCAGCCTTAGCGTGGGGAAACACATTCGATAATACCACAACAAAAAACCAGGCCTAATCAACAGACCTGGTTTTTCTTTGGTAACTGTAGACTCACCTTCCCCGGAAGCGGCTTAAAAGGTCTTGCAAGCGGGTACTACGAGGATTGTAGAAAAGTTCTTCTGGCTTTCCTTCCTCTACAATCCGTCCTTCATCAAAAAATGCCACCCGATCTGCCACATCTTTGGCAAAATCCATCTCGTGAGTGATCAGAAGCATTGCCATCTCTCCTTCTTGGGCAATATCTTTGATTACCCCCAGTACTTCACCAACCAACTCCGGATCTAAGGCGGAGGTTGGCTCATCAAACAACATAATTTGGGGACGCATGACTAAAGCCCTAGCGATAGCCACCCGTTGTTTTTGACCGCCGGATAACTGAGATGGATAGGCATTGAATTTGTCACTCAGACCAACTTTCTCCAGAATAGAAATAGCTTGCTCCTCTGCTTCAGCTCGAGGAATCCCTGCCACATGAATTGGAGCAGCTGCCACATTATCCAAAATAGTCATGTGAGGAAATAGATTAAAATGTTGAAAGACCATACCGATCTTGCCACGAATCTTTTGAAGATGCTTTTCATTTGCTTTAACCTTTTTCCCTTTGATCTTTTGGTGCCACAACAATTCTCCATCCACTTTGATAGTTCCTGAAGTGGGTTCTTCCAAAGTCATTAACAACCTTGCCAAGGTGGTCTTTCCAGAACCACTTGGGCCGATGAGAGCCACTTTTTCACCTGGAGCAATATCGAAATCAATCTTTTTCAGAACCTGTAAGTCTCCATAAGATTTTGAAATCTTATCATAACATACCATCGGTTGTTTCTGTTTTTTCTTGGAGATATCCTGGTAATTATTCTCTTCATCCGACAAATTCTTGACTAATTTTAATGGAGTACTCATCTTATTCCCCCTTTAGCGTAAACTCTTATTCATTCTCATTTCCAAGCGACGAACCATAACCGAAGAAGGATAACTTAAGATCAGAAACAAAATTCCTACAATAGTGAATGCCTCCAGATACCGGAAGGAATGAGAGCCGATAATTTTCGCTGTTTGCAAAATCTCCACAAGAGTAATGGCCGAAAGAAGTGGTGTCTCTTTAAACATGGTGATCAAATAATTTCCCAGCACTGGTATGACCGGCGGCAACCCTTGGGGAATAATGATCTTCGACCATACTTGCCAAGGGCTGAAGTTGAGTGCTTTGGCTGCTTCCCACTGCCCTTGGGGAACTGCTTCAATACCCGATCGATAGACTTCCGAGAGGTATGTGCTGTAATGAATTCCTAAACCTATGATCCCAGCACTAAGAGGACTTAGGTAAATTCCGACTTCGGGCAAAACATAAAAAATAAAATACAATTGAACCAACAACGGAGTGTTCCGGATAAACTCTATAAGGCCTTTTGAGCCATAAGCAACAGTCTTTACCGATGAGCGCCTACTAATGGCTAGCACCAGCCCCAGAAGCATTGCTAAGGCAAACCCGACAAAGGTAGCAGTAACCGTAATTTTTAACGCAGCAAATATTTCAGGGAAGATCTTGATGGCATAATCCCAATTCCACATCTTAATACCTCCCTACTGACAATCGGTTTTCTACCCAACGAATGCCCCGTGTCAAGGGCCAGGCAATCAGGAAATAAATTACCAGAAGCAAACTATAAATCATGGTTGTCTCCATTGTCGAAGCATTAAGGATCGTTGCCTGATAGGTCAAGTCAGCTAAAGTGATTAGTGATACCAAGGAAGTACCTTTCAGCAGTTCGATTTGCAGATTACCAAACCCCGGCAACATCATGACAAAGGCCTGAGGTAAAATAATGTGCCGAAGACGTCGCCATGGACTGAAATTCAAAGCAATTCCCGCCTCTGTCTGCCCTTTCGGGACTGCCAAGATGGCACTACGAACTACTTCCGAACCGTAGGCACCGTAGTTTAAGCCTAAAGTCAAAACACCTGCTGCTAAGGGAGGCAGGCTTATACCTATAAGTGGTAGAGCGAAATATATCCAGAAAAGCTGTACTAGCAAACTAGTTCCCCGGAATACCTCCACATAGAAAGCTGTTAGAAAGCGAACCACACGAAACTTGGACAAGCGGCCAAACCCCGCCAAGAAAGCCAGCACAAAAGCGAGTAACATCGCTAAGAAAGTGATGATAAGAGTTATTTTTAGCCCTTGCAACAATGTTGGTAACAAATATAGGATGGTCATCACATCACTTCCTACTTACTGAGTTCTTCGGCAGTGATATCTCCAGGAAGATCTTGCTCAGTAAATCCAAAGGATTCCAGGATTCTTAACAGTTCTCCGGATTCTTTTAACTTCTCCAGTTCAACATTAAAAGCTTCACGAAAATCTACATCCTCATGACGGAAAGCCGTGGCACCATATCCTCTAACACTTTCCCCATCGATCATCGGTTGTTTGAAATCTTCAACCCATTCCAGATTAGGGTCATTGGCTGTTTTTAGTGCAGCATTGACAGTGGGGCTGGTTCCGCAATACACATCTGCTCGACCAGATTGAATAGCAGATATTGCAGCAGGAATATCCGGAACAGTTAAGATTCTATCTTTAGGCACTCCAGCGGCAATTAGATAATCATACTCAATAACTCCTGCCGGAATAGCCACCCTGGCAGTGGGACTATTGGCGATATCTTCGTAACTATATAAGCCAAGGGGATTACCTTTAACTACTGCAATAGCTTCTCCGATGCTATATTCAGGATTGGCAAAAGATACTTCTTTAGCTCTTTCAGGGGTAATGTACATTCCTGCTGTAATCATGTCAAAGCGTTTGGCCTGAAGACCGGGAATCAAGGAGCCAAACTCCGTAAGTTCACCTCGCATTTCACTAATGCCTAGTTCTTTGAGAATAATCCTGGCAATTTCCACTGCCTCACCGGTGAGTTCTCCATCGGCATTCTTGTAGGCATAAGGTTTTTCATTGGCAAATCCCACAGTGACATAACCTTGCTCTTTGGCTTTTTCCAGTGTCGTCATTTCGTCACCACTTGTCTTAGAAGATCCACACCCTCCTATAGCCATAACACCGAAAACTAATGCACCTACCAACAATTTTTTGAACAAAGATAACTTTTTCATAAGAAAATTCCTCCTCCTTTTTTCGACTAAATCCGCAAAAAGGCATAGTAA
>JAAZLD010000388.1 GCA_012799495.1 Desulfitobacterium sp.
ATACTATTATTAGGTTGAAGTTCTTTAGCAACTTCCCAATTCTTATTTCTTTTTCTAGCGGATTCAGGAACAGTAAATTTTTTTCTATTCATTTTATCCTGCCTCCTTTTTTCTAACCCAGAGATTAAAATTTCGCTCTTATTTAAGCTTAACCAAAAGAGAGAAAAATATTTGATGAATCTTTGTAAAAATAAAATTTAAAAGAAAAAACGCCCAACAGCGTAGTTGGGCATAGAGCAGAGGGGTTAGATTGAGGAGGAGTGAAATGAGAAGGTAACTAAGTACTACACAATTAGATTGTGATAGTATGTGCATTTCACAATTAGATTGTAACCTATTTCTCATACTATTACCAGCCCCTTTTTAAATTTTAGAATATTAAAATTATTTACTAAAATGATTCTGGGAGTTAGAATGTACTTATATGGTGAAAATGCAAGAGAAAGTGAGTTATTGGCATGACATCGGCGTATATTATTCATCTTAATGGAATAGTCCAGGGAGTAGGCTTTCGTCCTTATGTTTTTCGCCTAGCTCAAGAAATGAATATTAAAGGATGGGTCAAAAACTCCAGCCATGGTATTTACATTCATGGAGAAGGAGAGGAAATAGAGAACTTTTATAGAAGATTGATTCAAGAAATACCTCCTTTAGCAAAATTAACTTCAGTAGAGTGTAGAGAAACTAAATATTACGGTTTCGATCAATTTAAAATAATTGAAAGTGAAAATGAAGAAGAATCTGATGTTCTAATTTCACCGGATATAGCTACTTGTAAGGAATGTCTAACTGAATTATCTGACCCTGAAAACCATCGCTACCATTACCCTTTTATTAATTGCACAAATTGTGGCCCTCGTTATACGATTATTAAAGATGTCCCTTATGATCGGTCTTTAACAACAATGGCTAGTTTTTCCATGTGTAAGACTTGTTTTCAAGAGTATAAAGATCCTCTAAACAGAAGGTTTCATGCTCAACCAGTAGCTTGTCCCAAATGTGGTCCAGTAGTCCAATTGCTGAATCACCAAGGAGAAGAAATACCAGGCTTAGGAATTGAACAATTACTTTCCGGGGAGATAATCGCAGTTAAAGGAATAGGTGGCTTTCATTTGGTGTGTGATGCTAGCAACTCCAAGGCTGTGAAATCTTTACGGCAAAGGAAGGAGCGAGGGAATAAACCCTTTGCTTAAATGGCTCGTAACTTAGATGTCATAAAAAAACATCTACACCTTTCTTCTCAGGAAGAAGAACTACTTCTTAGCAAAGCTGCTCCCATAGTGATCTTACAGAGAAAAAAGGAAAGTGAATATTATTTTCCTGAGGAATTAGCCCCAAATCTTCATACCTTAGGTGTAATGCTACCATACAGCCCTCTTCACACATTGCTTTTTAACGGACCTTTTGATTTTTTAGTTATGACTAGTGCTAATCTCAGTGGACGTCCATTAATTTATAAAAATGAAGAAGCTCTTCGAGAACTACAAGGAATTGCCGATTTCTTTCTTCTTCATAATCGGGAAATTTATCATCCTTGTGATGACTCCGTTATCCAAATTATTGGTAATGAGCCTGTTTTCCATCGGCGAGCCCGTGGATATGTTCCTTTACCTCACACTCCTATTGGAGAAATAAGAATACCTACTTTAGGTGTAGGAGGGGAACTAAAAAATGCTTTTACTCTAGCTGCAGGAGATAGAGCCTTCACTAGCCAATATATTGGGGATATGGATGGATATGAGAATTACCAACGTTTCCAACAGGAATTAGCTTCATTTCAAAAAGTAGTGCAAATTTCCCCCCAAAAAATAGTTTATGATCTTCATCCTAATTACCAAACAAGGGATTATGCCCTAAACAGCTCTATTCCTTTAAAAGTGGAAGTTCAGCATCACCATGCTCACCTTGTAAGTGTTTTAGGGGAACATGGAATCAGCTCTCCTGCCTTAGGCGTAATCTGCGATGGTACAGGTTGGGGAGAAGATGAGAAAATCTGGGGTTTTGAATTTCTCTACGGAGATGCTTCCAAGTTCAAACGTATGGCTCATTTAGAATATTTGCCTCTTCCCGGAGGAGATGCTGGAACTAAACATCCCTTAAGAATAGCCTATGCCTACGGTCGGACCCTACTTTCTCAAGAAGATTGGGAGGCTGGTGAGGTCTTATGGGAGAGCATAGAGGATAGTGAAAGGAAAATTTTAGACCAGCAGTTACTTAAAGATATTAACGTGTTTCAGACTTCCAGTGCAGGAAGACTCTTTGATGCTGTATGTGCTTTATTAGATATATGCACCAAGGTTACTTATGAAGGCCAGGCTGCTATAGAACTGGAAAGCTGTGCCTATCAATGGCTTTCTAAGGCACAATTAGAAGTAAGCGATAAGCCAAGGTATTCTATTACCTGGACAGAGGGGAGAGAAGGACTTATTCTAAGAATCAAGGAGTTATACCTTGGGATTATTAAGGACATCCTTGCTGGGAGAGAAAAGGGCTATATAGCATATCATTTTCATGAGTCCCTAGCCCATGGAATCGTGGAAACAGTGCGGAAACTACAGAATATGCTAAAATCAGAAAAAACGGCTGATAACTCTATAGTAAATCCTGAAATTAAGGAAGATGAAAACTTAGTGGGAATCGGCTTAGAAGAAAAAAACCAGCCTATTGTTTTATCAGGAGGAGTATTTCAAAACAAATTGCTGACAGAGAAAATACTTGAACTATGTGCTCAGTCCCAAATAACTGTTTTACGTTCTCGGGAATTGCCTCCAGGAGATGGTGGACTGGCCCTTGGACAAGTATTGATAGCAAATGAGAGGTGACATTTATGTGTTTAGCTATTCCTGGACGAGTGATTTCTGTTGATGATTTTGTGGCTAAGGTAGATATGATGGGCAACGAGCGTATGATAGGTACTCATTTAGTACCAGATGTAGAAATAGGTGAATATGTATTGGTTCATGCCGGTTTTGCAATTGAGATAGTAGATGAGGAATATGCCAAAGAGGTAGAAGAATTATTGATAGAGGAAGCGAAATACCGTGAAGAATTATAAGGAAAAAGAACTAGCTCAAAGATATCTTGAAGAAATCCGGGCTCTAGCCACAGATCCCTATACAGTCATGGAGGTTTGTGGAACTCATACTGTAGCAATAGCCAAAAATGCCCTACGAGATCTCTTGCCCAAAGAAATTAGGCTCGTATCGGGACCTGGATGTCCTGTTTGTGTTACTGCTAATAGCCATATCGATGGTTTTTTATATCTTGCTACTCAGCCTGATATGATCATCACAACTTTTGGAGATATGTTGCGAGTTCCCGGCTCAGAAAAAAGTTTGCAAATCTTAAAAGGAGAGGGCGCAGATATCCGCATCGTTTATTCCACTTTAGATGCTATAGAATTAGCTCGAAAAAATCCCGAAAAAGAAGTAGTCTTTTTAGGTGTTGGCTTTGAAACTACAACTCCCACTATAGCAGTAAGTATTGAGACTGCTAAAAATGAGCAGCTAGCTAATTATAGTGTTCTCTCAATGCACAAACTTGTTCCACCTGTCTTAAAGGCTTTAGCAGAGGATCCCGAGACAGAAGTTAATGGGTTTTTGATGCCGGGCCATGTTTGTGCAGTCATAGGGACACAACCATTGGAATTTGTAGCTAAAGAATATGGCC
>JAAZLD010000389.1 GCA_012799495.1 Desulfitobacterium sp.
ATAAACTACATAGTTGTATACAACGAATATACAAACAAAAAGCTTTGGTAAGGAGGAATTCCATCAATCTTACCGGCCTGTTCAGATCACCATGCTCGGTGGCTTTGAAATCGTTAATAGGGATAAGGGCCCAGTACGGTGGGTTACTGCAAAAGCGGAAGAGTTATTTATCTATTTACTCCTCCATGATTTAGAAGCAACAAAATGGACTCTAATGGATAACCTATGGCCAAATACAAACCGCGAAAAAGCCGAACAAAATCTCTATACTACTGTGTTTCGTTTAAGGCAAACATTTAAGGAACAAGGACTGGATTTTAAACTTGAAGCTATCCAAAAAAAGTATGTACTTACTCTGCCAGAAGATACTGATTGGGATCTGGAAAAACTATTATGTGCTTTGAACTGCAAGAACAAAGAAAGCCTTAAGAAAGCACTTAAGCTTTATAGAGGGGAATTGTTGGCGGAGAAAGACTATTTTTGGTGTTATCAAAAGAGGCAAAAGATAGCAAATTCCTATCAAGAAATCGCTCTCAATCTTGCCCAAATATATTTTTTGGAAGGTCGCTATCGGGAAGGATTAGATGTTGCAGATAAAGTACTAAAGCATACACTCCTTGGGGAGGAGTTTATGGAATGGCTAGAAGCTCTTCAAAAGCTAAAACTGGATCTCCGCCTTAAGAAACGTGTTCAGAAGCTACTTAGTAACTTCATTGCTGAGGGGAGTTTTTCTAGATGATAATATCTACTTAATAGGAATATCTAAAAATTACAAGGAATTTATTTGATAGTGATATATGAAAAAACTGTGCTTAACCCATAAGTACCAAGGGTTAAGCACAGTTTTTTTGTGATGCCTTTATGTAAGGATTCTGTAAGGAGAAATTTTTTAGTATATAGAGTGGTGTGGTATTGAGAAAGAAGTTAATGAAAGGAGAGTATTGAAGGGTGAAAAGAAAAATTTTGAGCATCATGCTCATACTTGCCCTGGTAGCAGCTTATTTCCCCGCTGGGGTATTTGCAGAAGGTGAGTCATCAGGGGAATATGTTGCTATGGGGCAGTATCTTGTTAAACTTACTGCTGATGAAGAGACAGAACCACCATTAGAAGGTGAGGATGGTTTTGGCAGTAAAGATTCTGCAGGACGGATCTGGACGGACAAAAGTGTCAAGGTTAATGATGAGGGTGGTTTTGATGTTACACTGTCTACTCTGGCTCAAGAGTATATGGTAAAAACGTCCGGTTCAGGTAACCCAGGATTAGGAGGAGATGGAACATACCCTCCAGCGGCAGATGTGACATTTATTCTTGATGTGAGTTATTCTATGCACAAATTTCCTACCAATCTGGTAGAAGGGGATATTGAATATGTAGATGAAAATGGTAATAATAAAAATATCTGGCGAGTAGAAGCTATGGTAATGGCCGCGAATAAAGCTATTAAGACTGTCATGGAAGCAAACCCGAATAATCGTGTGGCAGTTCACTGGTTTGGTGGTAGTGTAACAAGTACGCATGTGGGTACACTTATGGAAATGAACTCCTATATTGTTGACGGCGAAGATAAATATCTTAATTACAATAACTCTAACAGTTATAACAATGTTGAGATAGCAACAAATAATAAACTAAGAATTATAGGAGAAAGTGACTACGTTACTCCAGTGGTTGTTAAACTAGGTGGGGGAACTCCAACTCAAAATGGAATAAGATATGGAGTTTCTAAGGCTATTGAAAAAATAAAGTCAGAAACGCCGAATGTAGGCGAAGAATGCAAAGAACTAAAACGTCAGCCTTATGTATTTATCTTATCAGATGGTGCAGCTATAGCAGGACATCGAGAATGGGACTACTTTCCAGATAATCCCAGTGAACCTTCTAGCTATAACAATAAACATACTTGGTCGACTACTTCTCTGTCAAATACAGGAAATGCAGAAATTGCTGCAGTAACCATCCTCACAGGAATGTATATGAAAAATGAATTAGAAAATGCTTATACAG
>JAAZLD010000390.1 GCA_012799495.1 Desulfitobacterium sp.
CAGAGAAAGCCCCACCGCCGTGGCGAGCCATACCTCCATAGGTGTCTACAATAATTTTCCGGCCTGTTAAACCAGCATCCCCTTGGGGGCCACCGATAACAAAGCGACCTGTGGGATTAATGAAATAACGAGTATTTTCATCCAAAAGTTCTGCCGGAACTACCGGGGTAACCACATGTTCTAAGAGATCTTTACGAATCTGCTCTTGAGTCATCTCAGGATGATGTTGGGTAGAGATAACAATAGTATCGACCCGGACAGGCCGATTTCCTTCATATTCCACTGTTACTTGAGTTTTTCCGTCAGGTCGGAGGTAGTCCAGTAAATCGGTTTTGCGAACTTCACTTAAACGTCGAGCTAACCGATGGGCCAAATCAATAGGCAGAGGCATATAGCTTTCTGTTTCATTAGTAGCATAGCCAAACATCATTCCCTGGTCCCCAGCACCAATAGCCTCTATTTCCTCATCGCTCATCTCACCTTTTTTAGCTTCTAAAGCCTTGTCTACCCCTAAGGCAATATCAGGAGATTGCTCACCGATAGAAGTCAGTACTGCACAAGTATCAGCATCAAAACCATATTTAGCTCGAGTATAACCGATTTCCCGAATAGTTTTCCTGACAATACTCTGAATATCTACATAACAATTAGTAGTTATTTCACCGCTAACCATAACTAATCCCGTGGTTACAAGAGTCTCACATGCTACACGGGCATCGGGATCTTTTGTATAAATTTCATCCAAAATAGCATCGGAAATCTGGTCACAAATTTTATCTGGATGTCCCTCCGTGACAGATTCGGATGTAAATAATTTCCTTGCCAATTTATTCACTCCTTTTCTCAAGTATTTCTACTATTTTTTCTACGAGTTTTCTACCCACATCTAGCTTACTCATCTGTGGCAAATCTATTTTATGTCCATCAGGAAAAAGAAAAGTAACTATATTTGTGGGACTGCCAAATCCTGCTCCTGGTTTGGTTACATCATTAGCCACAAGCATGTCCACATTTTTTCTTTGCATCTTTCCTTCGGCATGTTTTATAAGATTCTCTGTCTCTGCAGCAAACCCTACAAGTATCTGCTTCTTCTTTATTTTCCCCAGTTCTGCCAAGATATCCGGATTAGGGACCAATTGAATCTGTAATTCGGAGCCATCCTTTTTCATTTTTTGCTCTGCAAAAACTTTCGGCCGGTAATCAGCCACTGCTGCAGCTTTAACTATAACATCCATATTAGATTGATGGGCCATAACTTCTTCATACATTTCCATGGCAGTAGTCACATCAATCCGTTTTACTCCCTTGGGAGTAGGTAAAGTGGTAGGGGCAGTTACTAAAATAGTTTCCGCACCTGCTTCAACCAAGGCTTGAGCTACGGCAAAACCCATCTTTCCTGAAGAACGATTGCCTAAATAGCGGACCGGATCCAAAGGTTCTTGGGTTCCCCCAGCAGTTACTAAAGCCCTTTTTCCTTGGAGGGGCTTTTCTTGAGCAAAGTATCTTTCCAAAGCCTCAATTATCTCCTGAGGTTCGCTCATGCGCCCATCTCCAGGTGTGCCACATGCCTGAAAACCTGTGCCAGGACCGATAATTTCCACAGAGCGTTCCTTTAATACTTGCAAATTTTCCTGAGTGGCAGGATTATGGTACATATTGTGATTCATAGCGGGAGCCACAAAAATGGGAGCTTTTGTAGCTAAGAGAACTGTTGAAAGAAAATCATCAGCAATCCCAGCCGCCATTTTGGCTAAGATATTAGCAGTAGCTGGAGCAACTACTGCCAGATCAACATTTTCAGCCAAAGAAATGTGTTCTACATTCCATACTTTAGGCTCTTCAAACATTTCAATATAGACAGGATTGCCTGATAGAGTACGCAATGTTAAGGGGGCAATAAACTCCGTTGCCCCCTTAGTCATGGCAACATAGACAATTGCCCCCTGTTTGCAAAGCCTACTGACTAGATCGGCTGCTTTGTAGGCTGCTATACCTCCAGTAATTCCTACAAGTATTTTCTTATCCTTTAACATTATTTTATTCCCTCGCGAGTTAATTCAAAGTGATATTTACCTTCAGCGATTTCCTCAAGAGCAATACTTACAGGTTTTGCCCCCTTATACTCCTCTTCAAAGTTAGGCTCATCCATTAAAGTTCTTGCCCGTTTAGCCGCTGCTAAAACTAAAGTGTATTTACTATCCACTTTGGTTAGCAAAACATCTAAAGAAGGTTGTCGCATAATTTACACCCCCTGAAACACAAAAGTTTTTCGAGAAACACGGCATTTTTCTGCTGTTAGAATACTTTTCAATTTTTCCACGGCTATAGGAATTTCGTCATTAACTACTACATAATCATATTCCTTAATATATTCCATTTCCTTGACCGCCGTTTGCAACCTTTTTTCAATTGCTTCTTTTGTTTCAGTTCCTCTGTTATGGATACGTTGAGATAGCTCATCCAGTGATGGAGGAACGATAAAAACAAATACTCCTTGAGGGTATACTTTTTTAACTTGCAATGCCCCCTGTATCTCAATCTCTAGAAGTACATCATTACCAGCTTGAATAGCTTGTTCCACAGCAAAACGAGGGGTTCCATAATAATTTCCGCAGAATTCCGCCCATTCTAGGAGTTCTTCCTTTTCGATCATATCCTGGAACTCCTCTTTTTTTCGGAAATAATAATGTAATCCATCTACCTCACCAGGGCGAGGTTCACGGGTAGTTGCTGAAACTGAATATTTTACTTGAGGCATTTCTTTTAATAATTCTCGACAGATAGTCCCCTTTCCCGCTCCCGATGGCCCGGAAAGAACAATCAATAAACCATTATTCTGTTCCACTTGTGACCTCCTTAATCAGTAGGGTCCTCAACATTATTGCTGGCCTCTTTAACGGAAAGGCGATGAGCTACCGTTTCAGGCTGTACAGCAGATAGTATTACATGATGGCTATCGCAGATAATAACAGCACGAGTACGACGCCCATAAGTAGCATCAATGAGCATTCCTGCATCCCTTGCTTCTTGGATAATTCTTTTGATGGGGGCAGACTCTGGGCTGACAATGGATATTATCCGATTTGCTGAAACTATATTACCGAATCCAATATTAATTAGTTTAATTTCCACTTTTGTCCCTCCAACTATTCCAGATTTTGAACCTGCTCTCTTATTTTCTCTAGTTCGCTTTTCATCTGCACTACAAGCTGAGTAATATTAAGGTTATTAGCTTTTGATCCAATAGTATTGATCTCCCTGTTCATCTCCTGAACCATAAAATCCAATTTACGTCCTATTGGTTCAGAGCTGTTAAGGGTAACTCTACATTCTTCAATATGACTTTCTAGTCGAACTAACTCTTCTGTAATGGAGGCTCGTTCAGCAAAAAAGGCCACTTCATTGGCTAATCGAGTTTCATCTAAAATGGCGTTTTCCCCTAAAAGAATCTCAATTCGTTCCCTTAAGCGGTTTTGATAATCTACTACAATTGCATCGCTATATTCAGCTACTTTTCTTTTGGCCTCCTCAATAATATGTAGACGCTGCAATAAATCCGTCGCCAAGCGTTTTCCCTCTCCTTGGCGCATATTAAGGAATCCTTGTACAGCGTCTTCTAAGGCCTCTCGCATAACCAGCCAAATCAACTCTAAATCTATTTCTTCATCTTCTACTGTGAGTACCTCTGGTAAAGTAGCTAATTTGTAAATATCCGTTTCATAGGTCGAATTTAGGGCTATTGCAAGCTCCTTCAAGGTTTTATCATACGATAGGGCAAGATCTTTGTCAACCTTCACTATTCTCTTTATTTCTTCTGTTTCCTTTACATTAACAAAGATATCAATACGACCCCGGTGGATTTTTTCCTGAAGAATTTTCCGCACTCTTTCCTCTAAGCTATTCAAATGCCGAGGTATGCGGATGGCCGTTTCAAAAAAGCGATGATTTACAGCTTTCAATTCAACGGTAAAGTGATAACCATGACCTGAAGCTTCTCCTCGCCCAAACCCAGTCATACTATTTGCCATGTTAAGACCAACTTTCTTTATTTTAGTTCTATTATAACTAGTGGTTTTCCTAAAAACAATTTTTATACCGCAGTCTTAAAATTATACCATAAGACTCTTCGGGTTGTAACTTTGTTCACTTATTTGGCTGCTTATTATAATGGCTCCCCCTAAAGAGTAAAGATTTTAAAAGGGACTATTTGCTACCTTCTCAGAGCTATGATTTTCATCCATTACCTAATTTCCTTTGTTAAGGCTTTTAGTCCGTAAGAACCGGTAGAAGCCATTTTGAAGGCTGATATTAAGGTATTTTTCTGATATAATAATATTATTCACAAATCCAGTTGTAGCCTTTCAAAAAACCTTTTCCCCCTTCGTTTCTGCCGCAATGTACAATCTGCTACCATGTACAAATCTACTGCCATGTACAAAAGGTGAATTAGGAAATGTGCTAAAACTCTACTTTACTTTGAGGGAGGGTATTCGGTAATGAATTATGCTCAGTCTATAGTGTGGGGACAGAAGAATCAGTAAAACCAAAAGGGCAATAAAGCGTTCTCTTGCTAAGCTAATGAGAGAAAAAAGATCGGAGAAGATAAGTATCTCTGAATTATGTAAGTTTGCGGACATTAGCCGCAGAACTTTCTACTTACATTATTCCTCTATACAGGACGTACTTAAGGAGATTGAAAACGATATTGCTGTTAACTATTACAATATCCAAATAAAATATCACAAAAACGGTAAATACGACCTAGAA
>JAAZLD010000391.1 GCA_012799495.1 Desulfitobacterium sp.
GGTAGCTTTTCTTAGAAAAAGGCTCTTTTATTTACACAAGATTATTGACACTACCGAAGCATTTGCTATAATAATAGAAGATTTAAATAATTTTAAAATAAAATTAGTGAACTTTAGTATTTAATGAGCTCTGTATTTGGGTATAAATTGTTGAACCAATCATTAGGCTTATGTATCTACATGGTCTAAACATCTTAATTATCAAGAGAAAGGAAGCGAATCAGAAATTGGGAAATATCCTAACCAATGAAGAGAAGTGTCAAGGGTGTAATAAATGTATACGGAATTGCCCTGTAGAAGCTAATATTTCTTATATCCTTGATAACAAAGTAAAGGTAAAGATTAATTATGATCGATGCATTGAATGTGGAGAATGTATACAATCCTGTGAACATGATGCCCGTACATATTCTGATGACACTGCAAGATTTTTTAGGGATCTGGAACAGGGGAAACCACTAACTGTTTTAGCAGCACCTTCGATTCGAGTTAACTTTCCAGAATACAGGAAGTTATTTGGGTATTTAAAGTCACTTGGTGTAAGAGTGTTTTTTGATGTGTCTTTTGGTGCAGATATTACTACCTGGGGCTATTTGAAAGCCATAGAAGAAAAAGGGCTTAAGACTGTTATTGCTCAACCTTGTCCTGTTGTTGTAAATTACATTGAAATGATTAGACCAGATTTGTTAGAACAACTTTCCCCAGTTCACAGTCCAATGATGTGTGCCGCTATTTATCTTAAAAAATACGCCCATAATGAATTTGATTTTGCTATGCTCTCCCCTTGTATCGCAAAGAAGGGGGAATTCACAAACACTGGGGATTTGATCAAATATAATGTTACTTTTCGTGAACTAAATAATTACCTTAAAGTCAATAATATCAATTACTTAACTTATCCTGAGGAAGACTTTTCAGATATACCTTGCTCCTTAGGCTGTTTATATAGCCGTCCAGGTGGTTTGCGGGAGAATGTTGAGGAGCTTAATCCTAACGCATGGGTTAAGCAGGTTGAGGGACCCCATGTTGCCTATAATTACTTGGATATTTATGATGAGCGGATGAAGGAAAGGAAAGAAGTACCCCTACTAGTCGATATACTTAACTGTGAGCATGGGTGCAATATTGGAACCGCTTCAGTGATATCGAAAAAAGTAATTGACGATATTGACTTTCAATTTAATCAGATGAAAAAGAAAAAGAGGGCTGAAACAGAACAGGATAAGAAGGGTGTTTTTAAGAAAAGCGAGAAAAAGCGGATCCAGTGGCTTAATGAGTATTTTGATCAGAATTTGAAACTTGATGACTTTATCCGGACCTATGACTATAATTGTCAGGCCCCAGTACTTAAAATTCCCTCAATAGATGAATTGGATCATGTTTACGAAACTATGCATAAGCTTGATGAGGAGTCGCGGACAATAAACTGTACAGCCTGTGGCTATGAAACCTGTGAAGAGATGGCTATTGCAATTTATAATGAATTGAATGTGTCTAATAATTGTATTTACTACTCTCAGCATGAGTTGGAAAGGAAAAATATAGAGATCGAGAAAATGTTGGCACAAATTCAGGAAATCAGTGAGAAGCATTTTGAATATGGAAAGAAATTAGAAGAACATGTTACCAAGATGAAATCTTCTATCCATGAAATGTTTGAAGCTAATGAACGTAGTGCAACAAACCTTAATGATATATCTAATAAAGTTAATTATAATACGGAAAAGACTATTGTTTTGAAGGATAATTTAGACACAATGCGAGAAAAACTGAATAACTTCGCCCAAGGCTCTAATCAAATTATTAACATTGCCCAACAGACAAATTTACTAGCTCTCAATGCTTCTATCGAAGCAGCTCGAGCAGGAGAATCTGGTCGTGGTTTTGCTGTGGTAGCAGAGGAAGTAAGGAAATTGGCAGAGGAATCTAATTTAGTGGCTCAGTCAACTATAAATGACGAAAAATCAATGCTGGATTTGATTTCTGGTATTGTAAATGTTGCCAGTCAGCTTGAAATGGAAATGAGCGATATTAATGAATATCTAACTCAGCTTTCAGGGGCAGTTGAGGAGATAACCGTTAAGAACGAAGAGTTTTTGAATTATGCTGACAATATTTTAGAGGAACAATAAAAAACATCGAAGAGCAATAAGATACAGGGAGAACAATAGTGTATAAAAAATAAGCTAGGATATTTCTGTAGATAATATACACCAACGAGGTGGAAACTCGCTGGTGTTTACTTTTGGTTATTTGCAAAATAGCTAATGAATGGATATAATGCCTACTGAATAATGGATGTACTACCTACAGAAGGATTGCTATATCTTTCAGGAGTTAGAGCGGAATTCATTTGGGTTGATACTCGTTAAGCTAAGGTTAAGGAGGAAGTAAAATGACGAGAAAAGTTGAAGAAAAGATCGAAGGATTATCTCATTTA
>JAAZLD010000392.1 GCA_012799495.1 Desulfitobacterium sp.
GAGGAATAGAGGAAAACACCCATGCTTTCATTAAAGCTATGAAAAATCCTTTTACAGAGATTATGGCCCATCCAGGAAGATTAGAATTTCCCTTAGATTTAGAAAAAATAGCTTATATGTCTAATAAACTTAATGTACCCTTAGAGCTAAATAATAGTTCCCTTTGTCCAGAAAAAGGTGCAGCATGGGATAACTGTCGTATATTAGCAAAAGCTATAGTTAAATATGGGGGACTTGTTTCCTTAGGTAGTGATGCTCATTTTTGGGATCGAGTAGGGGATTTTTCTAATTGCCTCCAGCTTGTTCAAGAATCTGGTATTAAAGAGGAACAAATACTTAACACTTCCCTAACTAAACTAGAGGATTATCTTAAGAGACGTCACGAATTAAGGCCTACAAATTAAAATATACAAATTTCATTTAATTTAGTTGAACTTACCAGGGATATCTTCCATATATTACTAAGTGGGGAGGTGTTTCTGGTGATGGATAAAGATAATTTACTAGCAATTAATGTGGGGTTTTCTTTTCTTACAAGAGTTAGTAGCATTCCAGGTAGCCCTTCCTTCATCTACTCACAACCTGTCATTAATAGTCGTTTGTACTTTGCACCCTGGATCTTGTTAGGAGCACAGGTATTAAGCTTACTAGCAAAGAAATTATTGCATTTAGAAAAAATCCCTGTTTTAGATGTATCCCAGGGTAAATTAAGTACTATACCTTTGGATAAATTCATTAATTTTCTAGGTTCTTTAGGTTCTAAGAATGAGAGTAGACCTTACGATATTTTAAGGGAAATAAATTCAACCGATTCATCTTCAGCAAATGGGCTCGATTTTCCTACTCAATTACCCCCTGACATTCCCATGTATATAGCCTTGTATCTTTCCGCAGACTATAGTAGGGAATTATATACACCTAGTATTATAGTTTATGTTCCCTTGATTAGTCTTCCTGGTATAAAAGGAGCTTTACCTTTTTTAGTCCTTGCTTTATTAGGGACAATTCTAGTACGTTGTGTTGTAGATCCCAATACAACAGGAGCAAAGCCCTAATATTTTGCTTTTAAAGGAAGGTTAAAGTATGAATCACCTAACAGCTTTGGGACGGGAAAAACTGTCAACTTTAGTTATTATATTATCTTTAATAATAACTCTCATCACCTCTTTAGGGGTGACTTTCCTTGATGTAAAAATCAATAATATCGAGCTTATTGATGGTGAACTATATACCATTATCACAGATAAGGGAAATGTGAATATTGTTCCGGGTGACATTCTGCGGATTGAGAGAAGCAATACTAAAAGAACCCTTACAAGTGAGGCTCAGGAGCTAGGCAAGATATTTACCAATAAAGGATTTATTTATCTTTCCTCTAAAGATAAATATGCCCCTATTGGCAATGAATTGATGAAATCAGTTGATAACTTAGGCCTTCCCCTTTGGGAGCGGTCAGGGGTAGACTGGAAAACCATCAAAAAACTAAGATATTCTATTGGTATTCCAGAACAATATACAAACTTAGTGGTATTTCTCCTTGATTTACGTAATATAGCTCTAACAATTGGGTGTATAGCCTTACTAGTCTTAATTTTTCCCTTACGAATAAATGATGATAAAAATGAAGAGGCTAGTACTGCTAATCAAGTTCAAGAGCTCCAAAGGGAAAAGTTTGCGGAAATTGAAAAGTTAGTCAAATAAAAAAGAGCCCGAAGGCTCTTTTTTCAATACCCAAACTTATTTTGAGTAGACATGTTTAACCAAATCAACCACCCGACATGAATATCCCCACTCATTATCATACCAGGAAATTACTTTTACCATATTACCATCCATGACCATTGTGGATAAGCCATCTATGATTGAGGAAACAGAACTTCCATTATAGTCGCTAGACACTAATGGTAGCTCAGAATAATCTAGGATACCTTTTAGCTCATTTTGGCTAGCATTACGGAAAATTGAGTTAACTTCTTCTTTAGAGGTATTTTTCTCAACTTCTACTACCAAATCCACTACAGAAACATTGGGGGTAGGTATGCGCATAGCAAAACCATTTAATTTTCCTTCTAATTCGGGGAGAACAAGTGCTACAGCTTTAGCTGCGCCAGTGGTAGTAGGGATAATGGAGAGTCCTGCAGCCCGTGCCCGCCGTAAATCTCTATGGGATTGGTCAAGAATTTGTTGGTCTGTTGTATAAGCATGAACTGTTGTCATTAAACCCCGTTTGATACCGAGATTTTGATGTAATAACTTCGCAACAGGAGCAAGGCAGTTGGTAGTACAGGAAGCATTGGAAATAATATGATGTTTCTCGGGATCATATTTTTCTTCGTTAACACCCATTACAATAGTTACATCTTCTCCCTTAGCGGGGGCGGTAATTACTACTTTCTTTGCTCCATTATCAATATGTTTCTGACAGTCTTCACCGTTATTGAATTTACCGCTGGATTCAACAACTACATCAACACCTAAGTCTCCCCAAGGAATATTTTCGGGAGAGGTATGAGAGACTACTTTAATAAATTTACCATCAACTTTAAAGCCTCCATCAACACTTTCCACTTCATGAGGAAAAATTCCATGGACGGAATCGTACTTTAAGAGGTGAGGCATAATTTCCCCTGTTGAACGATTATTGACTGCCACTATTTCAATATTTTCTGTGCCAAATGCAGCGCGAAAAACATTCCGACCTATGCGACCAAAACCATTAATTCCAATACGTATAGTCAAAATACCGCACTCCTTTATTTCATTATAATTATTTTCCCCTTGTTAGTTTAGCATTTTTTACAGTATGACACAATTACTTTTAATAGAGTAAATGTGACATACAAATCCATGAAGGAGGTCATCAAATGAAAGTTACTGTTTCACATATTAAGGGAATACATTTTGAAGGGGAGGGAAGTTCCAAATTACGGACCCAAATGGATCAAAATATCACTTCCGGAGGTTCAGGCTATGGTTCAAGCCCTATGGAGTTGATTTTAATGGCCTTAGGGGGATGTACTGGTATGGATGTAGTTCTCATTCTGGAAAAGATGAAGGTAACTTTTGATCGGATGGAAATTATCATCGTCGGAGAGCGTAATAGTGGTACTCCACTAGTATTTACTGACATAGAGTTAATCTATAAATTCTGGGGAGAGAACCTTCCGGAAAAGAAAATACAACGAGCAATCCAATTGTCCATGGAAAAGTACTCAAGTGTAGCTAACATGTTGGACAAAGCTGTTAATATAACTTACAGATTAGATCTTTCCTAAGGGAAAGAGTTAATAAATACTTAATAAATAGTTAATTTATCCTTTAGCAGAAGAGTGTTGAACCTAAAGATACCTTTTGCTATACTTGATTTGTCTTATTATCTTTGTTTTTAGGCCGCAGATATATACATCAATGCGGCTTGTTTTTATGTTATGTTCAATATTCTCAATTTTCTCATGGTCAATTTTAGTATGCTCGTAATTTGATATGAACAATCTATAATGATAAAATTTTCGACATTGCTATTTTTCGACTACCCTTATGTTCTTTATTTTCTTTTCACTTTTAAATTATTTAGTTAGCTTTTGGAGTATATTAAAATTTACACAATGGGAGTGGATAAAAAGCTATGAAAAAAAGGAAAATTCGCTGGAGAAGGATCGGTGGATTTGTTCTCTTTAATATTATTTTTTCAGGTGCTTTAATTCCTTTCTTCCTTTTTTGGGGGCCCTTTGAAGCGATTAAAGTAATGGCTGTAGGAGCAGTGGAGACTTCTCGTCATCCTCAAGTGGTTCGCTTTTTTCTTTCTGAAGAAAAAATTCGGGAGATTATGCATACCTACGATAGCCAAGGAGCTCAGATAGGGTTAGAAATTGATCGGAAAGCCACTGATATCTCTAATGTATCTTCTGGAATCATCATTGAAGATATCCAGGGTCATAGTTATAAAGGTAAGGTTATGTTGATCGAAGATCCGAAACGGGTTAAAGTAGCAGTTACCCAAGAAATCGGAGTGGCTGGGGAAAGATTAAGTGATATGGTCAAAAATGCCGGAGCAATTGCCGGTATCAATGCTGGAGGATTTTATGATCCAGATGGAGAGGGAAATGGAGCCTTCCCCGATGGGATAACAGTGAAAAATGGAGAAATTATTCACAATAATGTAGGAGATAGGGCTGTTGATTTTATCGGTCTTGATGCCGATGGAAAGCTGATCGTTGAAACCCTTAATGTAGAGCAGATTAAGGAACGTAATATTATGGAGGGTGTTAGCTTTTATCCACCTTTAGTAAAAGATGGTAAGCCAGCCATTTCCGGAGATGGGGGATGGGGAATTGCCCCTCGTACAGGTATCGGCCAAAGGGCTGATGGTACCATTATCTTTTTAGTAATCGATGGCAGGCAACCTACTTGGAGTATTGGTGCTACTTTACGCGACATGATGAATGTTTTCTTAGAATATGATGCTGTGGTAGCTGCTAATTTAGATGGGGGATCTTCCTCAGAAATGGTTTATGACGGAAAGATATTAAACAAACTTTGGAATATTTTTGGAGAGAGATATATTCCTACGGGCTTTGTTGTTATGCTATAGCTTTGTAGATATGCAAAAGTGTTTTGCGGATAAAGGAGTTTTGCGGATAAAGGAGTTTTGTCTGGTGAAGAAAAAGACAAAGAAAAGAATAAAAATGATAACCAGCTGGGTTATTGTTTCACTTATGTTCCAATTTACTTTCTATTACTTTCTAAATAAGAAAGCAGAAGCAATCATGATTCCCCAAATTACACCTGTTGTTGTGGAGGATTTAGAGATCGAGATTCCAGGTACTAATCTTGAAAACTTACAAATCTCCTTTGGTAAGGATTATTTAGCCTATATGGAGGATAATCAACTAAAGGTCTATAATGTTAAACTGGAAAAAGTGGTATTTGAGAAAAAGCCTCAAGGAAATAATAAGTATGATGAGGGAGTAATCTATTATCAATGGCTCCCAGATCGGGATACTCTTGTCTACTTTTATGCTCGTCACAATCCTAATCCTACAACTACAGTTGTTGTTCCTATCAAGGATAACCAAGAATTAACTGAACAAGGTGGTTTAACGGAAGATCCAAATCAACAAAGAGTCTCCCAACCTAAGACTCGGACTGAAGTTCGTCATAATAATCCCCAAATCACGGATATATATACCTTAGAACTACCTCCAAGTGACGAAGAACAGACACTACCTGATGATCGTTTTAATCGCAGTATTGAGAGTTTTCCTGCTGGGGGTAAAATCCGACAAATGGTTGTCTCGACTTTTACTAATTTGATTTATTTAGCTATTGAAAATAATAGCTCATTTCAACTAATGGAAATAGACATCATGAAAAATGTTCGCAACTTGAACCGCTCAGGGGAAAAGATTCTTCAAATGGCTGCTTCGGATAAATTCGGCACATTATATATTAAGAGCAAGCACAATCAGAAAGAAGAAATAATGGCCTTGAATGGTTGGGAGAGGAAGGTTATCTCAGATGATTCTTATGACATTATTCTAGGCAATCGCAATGGGATTCTATATTTAGGCAATGTTCAAGATGAACACTTGGTAAGTATAAATAGTGCTCAGGAGAATGCAGCAGATAAATCTTTAGATTTTAATAAATTGTGGGAAGGCTCCGTTCCTATTACAGACTCCTCACGAATAATTATTGGAGCAGAAAATCAAATAATCATTTACGATCACAAAACAGCCCATATTGTCTCTGATGGAGAACTTCGTACTTTAAACCTAAGTGGCGAAGATAACCTTATTTCCTCTGATGGTGTTCAGTTAGTTCAAATTACCCGAGAAGGATTTATGACAAAACTTAAATTCTTATCTCTAGCTAATCTCCTAGAGAGATAAATGATAAGATTGCCCCAAACACAGTTGAAGTAGTTTGGGGCATCATTTTTTTTAATATTGAATGTCTATTTCTTCCTCAATTTTGCCTTTTGATTTACGCTGTAGCTCTTGTTCAAATTCAAGTTCTAATCGTTCTATTTCTCGCTCTAATTCTTCCTCTCTTACTTGCTGGGATTCTAACATCTCACTATAGATATTTACTATTTGCTCTTCTAGTTGTTGGATCATTTCTTTTAATTGAGCAATTTGGTTAAGGAGCATTTGAAGGTTGGCCTCACCGTTAACCGGATCTTTTACTTCGAAGTCTGAGAGACTATTTAAATCCAGTGGTTTGAGGTCAGGAGAAAAATCAAACTCTACCTTGAATAGTTCATATAGGGCTTCTTCCAAAGTATTAGTCATAACAATTTTATTCTCATAAGCCACTAGAATTTTTCTTAATTCGGGGATACTTCCATCTTTTAAGGATTGAAGGTAAATAGGTTCTATAAAAAGGAAGTTACCAGCTAGAGGTAGGATTCGCAGATTTCCACGGATTACCCTTGAACCCCTCTCTTCCCATATAGCTAGCTGATCTGAAATTGTGGAATCTTGATCAATACGGAGTTCAATTTGCCAAGGGCTTTTAACCTGAGTATTTTTAGGCAAGATATAGAGATTTAATTCCCCATAGTGATCCCCATCCATCCGTCCAACTAACCAGGCTCTCATATTACTAGGAGGGTTAGCTCCACTGGAGGAGGGGGTAAAAGGAATTAGAAGAACAAATTCGGGCTCTTCCTGTCCAGGTAGTCGCATTAAGGTATAGAAGGGTTCCAGATTTTGGGCCTCATTATTAAGAACCTTTTGAGCAATTTCCCAAGAGTCCTCTTTATTATAAAAAACTCCCGGATCCGTCATATGAAACGTCTTTAATATCTTACTTTGCATAGTAAAGAGACTTTTTGGATAGCGAAGATGGGCCTGGAGATGTACAGACATTTCCTCTAAAGGTTTAAAAACACCCGGGAAGATCCGTTCATATGTGGATAAGATAGGGTCACCAGAATCTATAGCAAAATAATCTACAGTCCCATCATAAGCATCCACAACCACTTTTACGGAGTTGCGAATATAATTAAAGTCCCGATTAGGGTACATATTTGAATAGGGTAAGGTGCCTGAGGTTGTATAGCCATCTATGATCCATTTTAAACGTCCTTGATCAAGAACAACATAAGGCTCATCATATTGAAGAAATGGAACTAACTTTTCTACACGTTCCAAAATATTTCGATATAGGAGAATACGACTTTGAGAGTGGATCTCCTTTGCTAGATATAAGCGGGGAGTGCCTTGTTGAATAGTTAACATCAAACGATTAAAGGGGGTAAGGGAGATTCCTGTTTTCCCATTATAACTATACCCTACAGATTTGCTTCCCATAGGGTAGTCAAATTCCCGCAAATCTGTATTCACAATTACCCAATCATTCGTTAACTTACCAAAATAAATTCGAGGCTGGAGTAGTTGAAATTCCTCATAGTTTGACGTTATAGGTACGTCTTTCATAATAAAAGGTGGTAGTCCATCTGAAGTAGGAAGATGGGCAAAAGATGCAACGACACCAAAACCGTGGGTATATTTAAAACGCGTATTAACAAAGGTTTTAGCGGAACTTTCTAAAGCATTAACGTTCAATTCCCGAGGGGTAAGATTTATCAAATGTTTTTTACCATTGATCTCGTAGCGATCTAAATAAATATCCTCAAATTTATAATATTGTCCTAAGCTTTGCCTCTGACCATATACTTGAAGGAGAGGGCTCGGATCTTGGATAGGTATTTTGGCAAGGGTTTCTTGTTCCTCGATTAGTAATTCAGCAGCTAGAGGTGTATCACCAGGATAATCTTCCACATGGACTTTATCTAGACCATAGGCAAAGCGAGTAAAGTGGATTTGGTTTTCCAAGTAGGGTGTTTCTAACTCTAACTCATTTGGTATAACAATTAAAGATTGAAGGAGAGCAGGCCATATATATAAGAACACTGTACTACTAAGAAAGATCAAGAGAAGAGGGATTGTGAGAAGTCGGACATTTTTCTTAAGAAAAGATAGAATAGCCCCCAAAAAACCTCCTAGACATAAAATGCTCAATAACTTTAGAAATGGTAAGGCACCATGAATATCCCCATATCCTGCTCCTAGGACAAGACCTTTTTGGGAATAGAGGAGTTGGTAGGTCTCCAAGTAGTAGCCAAGGCTTCTTAACAAGAATAAAAAGGCTACCAAAAGAGATAGATGGCGTAAAGCTGAGGAGTTGATCTCTATAGCGTTTTTCCGCCAAAAACATAAAGAATGAATACGAATGAATCCAGTAAAAAAGTAGACTACTGCGATGAGAATTGTTAGCAAGATCATAGGGCCAAAAAAGGTATTGAAAAGTGTTTGAAAAAGAGGTAATTGAAAGACATAGAAACTTAGATCCTTTTGGAAAATTGGATCGACGATGCCAAAGGATGTAGGGTTAAAGAAATTTAGGACTTCTAACCAGCCTGAAAAGCCTGTAATCAAACTTATAGCAAAACTAGCCAAGGCAGAAAAAAGGACGATATAAATAGAAATATTCCTTTGGCTTAGTTGATAAAGAGGTCGATCAAGATCATGGACTAATCTTAAGCGTTTACGTAATCTCTCATTCACAAAATTAAGTATGGCGTGACGAATGGAAAATAGAAAAGCGGCGATGAAAATAAATAATATGGAACCATTTACTAATTGCATTATAATTTTGCTGATAAAAGGTTTCCAAAAAAGTATTTCATATCCTAGATCAGAATACCAGAGCCAATCCATATAAAGAGTACTTATGCCATAAATTGCTAGTCCTAATAATAAAATACCTACTATCACAAATAGCCAAGTTTTTTTCAATTATTCCACCTCCTTTCTAGGACTTTCTAACTACTAATTTGTGCCTGCTATATATTCTGCCCAATTCCCAGGAAACCCTGCATTAATCCTTGAAATTCCAAGTTTAGCTCTAAGGGTTACCTCTATATAAGTGACAATTATTAGAAAACAACAAAAATGATATAGTAATTTTCTCATGTTTAAGCTATAATACTTTTGTCGAATTGATAGGCATTTCACAAAAAATTCAAAATATGAAGTTACTTTCTAATAAATTATTTGTATATTCAGTCAATTAAACAACTTGTCTTTTTTCTCTAATTGTACTATGCTGTACATGTGAGATTTTGTATATTTTTAATATAAGGGTCAGAGGAGGGAGTTTTTTGCATTTCGTAGTCTGTCTAAAACAAGTACCGGACTCTTCTGAAGTCCGGATTGACCCCGTAACTAACACTTTGATGCGTGAAGGGGTTCCATCTATTATCAACCCATATGATGCTCATGCACTTGAGGAAGCTATTCGACTCAAAGAGAAGGTTGGAGGTAAAGTTACCATAGTCACTATGGGACCACCTCAAGCTAAAGAAGCTCTTCGGAAAGCAATGTCTTTCGGTGCTGATCGAGCCGTCCTCATAAGCGGCCGGGAATTTGCAGGTTCAGATTCTTTGGCTACAGCTTATATTTTAACTCAAGCCATTCTAAAAATTAACGAAACAGAACCGGTGGATCTTGTTTTATGCGGTAAGGAAGCCATCGACGGTGATACCGCTCAAACTGGCCCCGGAATTGCAACACGTTTAGGTTTTCCCCAATTGACTTACGTTATTAAAGTAGTAGAACTGAATGAAGATAGCATAACCGTACATCGGAAACTGGAAACAGGCCGAGAAGTTGTGCAAGCAAAATTACCGGCTCTTTTAACTGTTGAAAAAGAGCTTAATGAAATTAGGTATGCTTCTTTACCCAATGTTATGAAAGCCGCATCTTATGAACCGGAAATAGTTGATGCTAAGACCATCGAATTTGATCCATCTCAAATGGGCTTAAAGGGCTCTCCTACTAGTGTGAGTAAGATCTTTGCGCCTCCAGTACGTTCTGGTGGGGAGAAAGTGGATGGTACTAAGGATCCTTCTGGAGCTGCCGCCCAAGTAGTTGAAAAACTATTTCAAGAAAATATAATTATGCAGAAGGGAGGCAGTCGCTAATGGCAATTATCATTGGTCCAGGATGTATTGGGTGTGGGGCATGTGTTGTTGAATGTCCTACTGAGGCTCTTGAGCTAGCTGATGGTGTAGTTGTAGTGGATCCGGAGAAATGTACTGAATGTGGAGATTGTATTGAAGTATGCCCTAGTGATGTGCTCTCTTTACCAGCTGGAGCAAAAAAAGAAGAGCCCACTGAAGAGGAAGCTCCTGCAGAAGAAACTACTAATGCTCCCAAACCTAAAAAGAAAGAAAAAATTGTTCCCGTAGCAGGGGGAGATGTTTGGTCCGGTGTTTGGGTAGTTGCTGAATATAGCCGTGGTGAAGTTGCCCCTGTTTCCTGGGAACTTCTAGGAGAAGGTAAAAAATTGGCCGACGATATTGGGTGTGAATTAGCCTGTGTTATCGTTGGGCATGATGTAGAGGGTGTTATCCCCGAAGCCTTCGCTTACGGGGCTGAAAAAGTATATGTTGTAGATGACCCTATTCTAAAAGACTTTCGTACTGAGCCCTATGCAGTAGCAGTAACGGACCTTATTCGTAAATACCAACCTGAAATCCTTTTAATGGGTGCAACAGCAATGGGACGTGATGTATTCCCAGTTATTGCTACCAAAATGAAGACAGGTTTAACAGCAGACTGCACTGTTTTAAGTATTGATCCTAAGACAAACCTTTTGCTTCAAACCCGTCCTGCCTTTGGTGGTAATATTATGGCCACTATTATGTGTAGGAAAGAGCGCCCACAAATGGCTACAGTTCGTCCCCGGGTTATGGCAATGCCAGAACGGATAGAAGGTAGAACTGGTGAAATTGTCAGAGAAGAACTGAATATGACTGAGGATGAAGTTCTAACTAAAGTAATCGAGTTTATTAAAGGTGATGCTAAGAGCATCTTCTTGGATAAAGCTGAAATTCTCGTAGCTGTAGGTCTTGGTGTAGGCTCAAAAAGGAATTTAGCTCTTTGTGAAGAACTGGCCGAAACAATCGGCGCTACTATCTGCGGAACCCGTGGTGCTGTTGAAGCAGGATGGATGACTCATGACCGTCAAGTAGGGCAAACAGGAGTAACTGTTCGACCGAAGCTATATATAGCCATTGGTATTTCCGGTGCTATTCAACACTTGGTGGGAATGGAAACATCTGACTATATTATTGCTATTAATAATGACCCAGAAGCGCCTATCTTCGAAGTTGCTAACTACGGTATAGTTGGTGACTTAGTAGATGTAGTACCAGCTTTAACTGCTGAATTTAATAAGCGCCTACAGCACGGCGTGGCAAAATAAGGAGGGCCAACATGGAAAATTTTGATGTAATCGTCGTTGGAGGCGGTCCAGCCGGCCTATCTGCTGCGATTAGTGCTGCAAGGGCTGGCATGAAGGTTTGTGTTGTTGAACGGGGTGATTATCCCGGCACAAAAAACGTTATGGGTGGGGTTCTTTATACCCAACCTACCAATGAGGTAGTACCTGATTTTTGGAAGGATGCTCCCTTAGAAAGACCTGTTATAGAGCAGCGTTATGGAATTATGAGCAAAGATGAGCTCTTTACTGCTGCTTATCGGGATCCTGCCTGGGGACAACCACCATATAATGCTCATACAGTTTTACGTGTTAAATTCGATAGATGGTTAGCTGAAGAAGCAGAAAAATTAGGGGTCATGATCGTTCCAGAAACTGTAGTTGACGATCTCCTTTATCATGGTGATGATGTTGTAGGTGTGCGCACAACTCGTCCAGATGGAGACTTGGGCGCTAAAGTTGTAATTTTGGCTGAAGGTGCTAACAACTTTGTTGCTGTTAAAGCAGGTCTAGCAAAACCATTACATCCAGACAGTGTAGCTGTTGTTGCTAAAGAAATTATCGCTTTACCAGCTGAGAAAATTGAAGATCGCTTCTGTCTAGAGCCTCATGAAGGAGCAACTATTGAGTTGTTTGGTGACTCCACAGATGGCATTCTCGGCACATCTTTTATCTACACTAATAAAGATTCCATCTCAATTGGAGTTGGAGCAATGGTTGGTGCTATGGGTAGAAAAGGATGGTCCCCTAATGATCTCCTAGAAAATCTCAAAGCAAAACCTTATATTAAGCGTCTTCTCCAAGGTGGAGAAATCAAAGAATACTTGGCTCACTTGATTCCTGAAGGTGGCTACAATTCAGTTCCTAAACTCTATCGCCAAGGTGTGATGGTAGTGGGAGATGCAGCAATGTTCGTTAATGGGTTGACCCGCGAAGGTTCTAACTTAGCTACCACATCTGGCCTGATTGCAGGAAAAGTGGCTGCTGAAGCTATTCAATCAGGTGATACCAGCGCTCAAGCTATGAGTGTCTATGAAACTCGCCTCCGTGATTCATTTGTCATTAAAGACCTTTATAAGTTCAGAAATCTTATCGGACTCTTAGAGAATAATCCTCACTTATTAGGAGAGTACCCTGAAATGCTTAACCAAGCAGCTCGTATGTACTTTACAATTGACGGTACTCCTAAGACAGAAGTATTTAAGAATATTATGGGTGTCTTCACTAAGAGACGAGGTAAGAGTGGACTTGTAAAAGATATGTTTAAAGCTTGGAGGGCACTGAAATGAAATTAGATGATAAACTGTATTTAGTGCGCTTTAATACAGATACACTTAATCATATAAAGATTAAAAACCCAGATCTTTGTTTAAAGTGCAAAGATAAAGTGTGTACTTTTATTTGCCCCGCTCATGTTTATGACTGGGATGAAGAAGAAAACCGTATTGCCGTTGGATACGAAGGATGCTTAGAGTGTGGTACTTGCCGTGTTGCATGCACTGATGATAATATTTTATGGGAGTACCCACGTGGTGGATTCGGCGTTTCCTGGAAGAATGGTTAATATACTTTGAGAAAAGGGTAGTGGTTATCCACTACTCTTTTCTTTTTTGACAAGAAATCCTGGACCCATTAGAATGGTAATAGTTTTATCCCTCCTATAATAATGAAAAATAAAGGGGGAGTTCTTATTCTTCAGTATCTTATTCAAAGGCTCCAAATGGATAACTGGGAAATTAGTTATGATGCTCAATGGGTCATAGCTCGGAGAGAGCAAAAAGGGATTTTAATTTCTACTCTAATAAAGGGTAATTTTTTACATCCTCTTCGGGAGGACTTATTTGGTGATTCTAAAATTCAATGGGAAGCTTTTGTCTTTTGCCCGGAAGGTTTATTTTCTAATGATCTAAAGCAGCCTGCCCTTAGGGGAGTCCAAGCTTGGTATATTGACTTACAAACAGGCCTGATTTTTCCTGCTCCTGCAACAACTAATCGGGAAAATTTGAATATTCTTCTCTCCTATCTACAAACAAGAGAGAGTGGCCAATCTTCTACCCTTGCCATGGCATACCCAAAATCTTCAATGAGACAAAGGGGACTAACAAAACCAATTCTCACTTATTCTCTTATGGCAATAAACTTTTTCGTTTTTCTCCTCCTAACTTTAGATGGAGGTTCAACAAATACTTATGTTTTAGTCAAGTATGGGGCTAAGGTTAATGAATTAATTAGAGCAGGGGAAGTCTGGCGTTTACTTACTAGTATGTTCCTCCATATAGGGATTATCCATTTAGCATTCAACTCCTTCGCCCTATATGCTTTAGGGCCTTTAGTCGAAGAGCTCGCTGGTCGCTGGCGCTTTATCTTAATTTATATATCAAGTGGTATAATGGGTTCCCTAGCTAGCTTTTATTTTACAAATGCTATTTCTGCTGGGGCTTCAGGAGCAATTTTTGGTCTTTTAGGAGCTTTAGTGGCTTATTCCCGAAAAAATCCTGCTCTTTGGAAATCGGGCTTTGGTAAAAACTTAGTAGTAATTATTGTGTTAAATTTAAGTTTAGGAATTATGCAACCGGGAATTGATAATTTCGCTCACTTAGGAGGACTGTTTTGTGGTTTTATTCTAGGGTTTATTTCCATGAAATAACAATGGAATTTGTGCATGGTTATCTCTTTTGAGGACAGACTATGAACAAAGCTCATGGTTTCTTAGCGAGGTGGGTTTCACGACCTATCGATAGTTAAGAAAACATGAGCTTTTCCTATATCTATTAACTATTTATTATAAAGAATGATATAATATTTTTGTTAACCTTTTTACTATAAGAATACATAGGAGAATTGTGGGGATGTCCTGTGAAAAATAATTATTTCCGAAGGGAGATAGTTCTTTACGGTATATTGCTCTTACTAGTGGCTGCTATTATTAGCCGCCTATTTACTATGCAAGTGATCGATGCTGCCGAATTACGAGCTAAAGGAATCGAACGGAGAACTGATATTGCTAGTCTAGTACCGGAAAGAGGGAAGATCCTCGATTCTCAAGGGAATGTACTAGCTCAAAGTATTCCTGTAAAGGAACTTTATGCTGATCCGAGAACTATTACTAAGGTAATTACTCAAAAACAAACAAAATGGACTAAAGAAGAAATGGCTCAAACCCTTGGAGAGATCTTGGAAATAGATAAGGAAAATATCTTAGAGAAGCTTAATCAAGATTTAGCATGGGTTAGTATTGCTCATCATGTTAGTTTAGAAAAAGTTGAGGAGATTAAGGGGTTAAAACTTCCCGGAATAGGTTTTGCTGATGAACAAAAAAGAGTTTATCCCATGGGAAATCTTGGGGCCCCTATCTTGGGCGTGGTAAATTTAGCTGGCCATGGAGCGGAAGGCTTAGAAGCCTATTATGATAAGGAGTTGTACGGTACTCCTGGTTATTTGTCTAAACAAAGCTATCTAACAAGTAGCCTTCATGAACCAGCCTTTAAAGGAGCAAATATCCAACTAACCCTAAACTCTACCATCCAGCATATTATTGAACAGCAAATAGACCAACTTGCAGAAAACACCCAGGCAAAACGGATAGCCATCTTAGCTATGGAGCCTAGTACTGGTAAAATTCTCGGTATGGGCTCATACCCTTCCTTTGACCCTAATAACTATGCCCAAAGTAGTCCTGATGAACGTCGTAATCTTAATATTGGGATGTCTTATGAACCAGGTTCTACTTTTAAGATTATTACTGGTGCTATAGCCATGGAGGAGGGATTGGTATCTCCTAATTCTGTAATCCATGATCCCGGGTATATTAAAATCGGTCCCCGAAATATTAGTAACTGGGATACTAATTATATAGTCAGAGGGGATATAACTTTTACAGAAGCAATGATGTATTCTTCTAACGTAGTAATGGCTAAATTAGGTTTGAACATAGGAAAGGAAAACTTTTATACTTATTTGCGAGCTTTTGGTTTTGGGAGCAGGACAGGGATAGATTTAATCGGTGAGGAAAGTGGCCTCCTAGTTCCAAAAGCTTCAGCCCGAGATGTGGATTTGGCTACTATGTCTTTTGGGCAGTCAAGTTCGGTCACACCCATTCAGTTAATAACAGCCATATCCTGTGTTGCTAACGGGGGTACCCTTTACAAACCTTATCTTGTAGATAAGATCATTCACCCCGATGGAACAATAGAAAAACAGGAACCAGTTGCGGTTCGTCAGGTTATATCAGAATCTACATCTGCTCAGATGACTGAGGTTTTAGTAGAGGTTGTTAACAATGGAACAGGGGCTAGAGCTCAAATTCCAGGCATTTCTGTAGCAGGAAAAACCGGAACAGCACAAAAAGTAGACCCAGAAACCAAAAGTTATTCATCTACAGATTTTATCGCCTCTTTTGCTTCATATGCACCAGCAGAGGACCCTAAAATCGCTGTTTTAGTTGTCATTGATACTCCAAGAGGGGAAAGCCACCATGGAGGAACTTTAGGTGGTCCTGTTGCCAAAACTATTATGGAAGCTGCTTTGGAATTGGATGGAATTCCTGTAGCCAGCAACACGGAAAGTGATATCAATGAAGTTGGGGAAGCCACTTTTGAACGTCCTAAACCCCAACCTATTACACCGGAAAGAACCCCATATGATGGTGAAACTGTGGTTCCTGACTTAACAGGACTGACTATGAGGCAAGTAGGGGAAACTCTGGCAGAAGCTGAGCTTCATTATACCTTTACTGGAACAGGGTTAGTTTACTCTCAAGGACCTGAACCAGGAAAAGTAGTTCCTAAAGGTTCCGTAGTAAATGTTTACTTTTTACCCATTGAAGAGATTCTTTTACTTAACAAGGAGTTAGAAGGACAGGAAGAACAAAACGATGAACAAAAGCTACAGCAAGAATAAGTTCGAATAAAAGGTAAGTGGTAATTGGAGCTAAATATTTTGCAACATTGAGAATCCAAATGGGTATACTGAAGTTATGATTAGCGTAATGGAGGAAGAAATGAATATTAACCAATATATTGATGGAATGAAAGACGAACTAATTAAAACTGTCCAAACATGTATTCAATTTAAAAGTGTTAAAGATCTAGATAGTGCATCTTCAGATGCTCCTTTTGGTCAAGGAATCAAGGAATGCTTAGAATGGACCTTAGATCTAGGTGAAAAAATGGGTTTTAAAGTAAAAAATGTGGATGGCTATGCTGGCCATATCGAACTGGGAACAGGCGAACTAGTTGGTATTCTTGGTCATTTAGATGTAGTTCCTGAGGGAGATGGCTGGACTGTTCCACCTTATGAGGGAAAGATCATGGATGGTAAAATCTATGGTCGTGGTGCCGTAGATGATAAAGGTCCTACTTTAGCAGCACTTTTTGCTATGAAAGCCATAAAAGATTTGGAGATACCC
>JAAZLD010000393.1 GCA_012799495.1 Desulfitobacterium sp.
CGGCTATCGGCCTCATCATGAATTGATTAAAGGATTAGGCTTGGTTAAGGCTGCGGCAGCCCATGCCAATATGGAAATTGGCGCACTTAAAAAGGATATTGGTGAAGCTATCGTTAAGGCTTCTTTAGAGGTGGCCGAGGGGAAATTTGATGATCAGTTTGTAGTGGACGTTATTCAAGGTGGAGCAGGGACTTCCATCAATATGAATGGGAATGAGGTAATAGCTAATCGGGCTATTGAATTATTAGGTGGGGAAAAAGGTGATTATTCTATAGTCCATCCTAATGTTCATGTGAACATGGCTCAAAGTACCAATGATGTATTTCCTACAGCTATTAGGATTGCTTGCCTAAATATTGTTGATGATCTTTTAGTTGTTCTTAAGGAACTAAGAGATGCTTTCTTAGTTAAAGGGCAAGAATTTGCAGGCGTTATCAAAATGGGGCGGACTCATCTTCAAGATGCTGTTCCTATTCGCTTAGGTCAGGAGTTTGAGGCCTATGGGGCAATGCTCACCCGGGATCATCGCCGTATAGAAGAAGCAGCTAAAGCCCTATTGCAGATCAATATGGGGGCTACAGCTGTAGGTACAGGCCTTAATGCTGATCCTCGCTATATTGAGAAAGTTTCGGAGAATATCAGAAAAATAACTAACTTACCTCTGGTCCGAGGAGAAAATTTAGTTGATGCTACTCAAAATACCGATGCCTTCTTAGAAGTCTCGGGAGCATTGAAAACTTTAGCTGTGAACTTAAGCAAGATAGCTAATGATTTGCGGTTAATGGCATCTGGTCCTAGGGCAGGATTAGGTGAGATAAACTTACCGGCTATGCAGCCAGGGTCTTCGATTATGCCGGGAAAAGTAAATCCAGTAATGGCGGAAGTTGTAAACCAAGCATCCTTTCAGGTTCAAGGTAATGACCTAACCATTGCCTTGGCCTCTGGGGCAGGGCAGTTAGAATTAAATGTGATGGAGCCTGTGATGGTTTTTAACTTACTCCAATCACTAGATATACTAAGGAATACTATTAGAGTCTTTAAAGACCGCTGTGTCGTAGGAATTACAGCTAATGAGGAGCGCTGTCGAGCCTTAGTGGAAAGTAGTGTAGGTGTGGTGACAGCTATCAATCCTCATGTGGGGTATGAAGTGGCTTCCCGGATCGCTAAAGAGGCTATTATCTCGGGACGTTCTGTCCGGGAATTAGTCTTAGAACAAGGTATATTGACTGAGGAAGAATTGGAGCAAATCCTTAATCCTTATGAAATGACGAAACCTGGTATCGCCGGGGCAGAACTTCTCAAAGGGGACTCTTGAAAAATACGTCATTAAATTGGGTAAATTTATTAAAATTTAAGATTTTTAGTACTTGCGTCCCTTGCTTATTGCATGTGTAGATGCTAAACTAAAATGTGTCGAAATCAGCCAGGAGCAACATGCCCTGGCTGCATTTCTATGGGTGAAAGGGGGAGAAATATGCCGGCAAATAGAAATAATTCGGGAGCGGGACGTACTCTTCTTCTGATTATGATCGGAGGAGCCATAGGTACATTAATTGGCTTTGGTTTAGAAAAGATTAGTTTTCTTGCACCATTTTTGCGTCCGGCAGTTATAGATTTCCCTTCCCATACTTATTTAGATTTTTACTTTCTTTCTCTTTCTTTTGGTTTTCGATTAAACATTACTTTAGCAACAGTTATAGGTGCACTGGGAGGATATTATCTAGCTAGGAAGTGGTAAGATGCTGGTTCTGGCTTCGGCTTCCCCTCGACGGGGGATGCTTTTGGCTCAAAATGGATTATCTTATGTTCGGGTTGAAGCTGATGTAAATGAGGATATACCTGAAGGTACTGATCCCCAAGAGGCAGTTAAACTCTTAGCTCTGCGCAAAGCTCAGGCGGGCTTAACTAACTGGTTAAGTACCGGAGGTAGTCCTCAAGATGTAGTTCTAGGAGCGGACACTATTGTAGTATTAGATGGCCAAATTTTAGGGAAGCCAGAATCGGATGAGGATGCCTTGCAAATGCTAAGAGCATTAAGTGGGCGTACCCATGAAGTCTATACAGGAGTAGCCTTACTTAATGGAGAAGGAAAGCATGAAAGTGAGGCAATCTGCACCAAGGTGACTTTTCGCTCATTAACCACAGAGGAAATCCTTGACTATATTCAAACTGGGGAGCCTCAAGATAAAGCAGGTTCATATGGGATCCAAGGTCATGGCGGTAAGTTTGTGGCTCATTATGAAGGCTCTTTCAGCAATGTGATAGGTTTACCTATGGAATATATCATGGAAAGACTGAGTGTGTGGGGGATTGAGGCTTAAGAAATATCGCCCTGCACGAGGTGGAGTATGGATTATCGGCGTTTGAAAGATCTTCCAGAGGATTTGCTACCCCGAGAAAGGTTATTCCAACACGGTCCGGAAGCTCTATCTAA
>JAAZLD010000036.1 GCA_012799495.1 Desulfitobacterium sp.
CTTTCCAATTAATTTGCGAATAAAAAGGACACTGGATCTTCCAGTGTCCTAAATAATAATTATTTTTAATTTTTAAGTGTTAGGGAGGCGAAAAAGTGCTAAATAAAATAGGTTATTGGATATTTATATTGTTGGTAGTATCAACAACTATCCAAACTATGTATATGGCTTTTAAAACTGAAGATTTAGGACAAAGATTGTTTGTTTTAATTTTGTCTACATGCGTGTTTAATGGAATATTAGTTGTTGATTATGTTTTGAATAGGAGAAAGAATAGGGATAAATATTAGGTGATAAGGAGTGAGTATCAAGGAGGTTGGTAGTTGGTAGTTGATAGTTAGTGGTTATTACTTATTACCTATTTAGCGAATATTCCCTAAGGGGGAGAATGTTCTCCCTTAGGGGATGGACTCTCCCCCTTAGTTTATATAGATATCTCTCTATAGAGAGGGGGTGAGTAGATGAGAAGAAAAGCTATCTGTTTCCTACTAGCAATCGTAGTTGTTTTAGCTTTGGATGCTCTAAAAAATATGATTGAAAATCCAGCTATCTCGATAGGGATAAATGTTTTATCAGCTTTGACTGGCAGGATACTAGGGAATTTAAGTGAGGAACAAAAAGATAAAGCTCTACAGATAGCAAAATCACCCTTAAAAAACAACGGTCAAAAAATAAAAGTTGTTTGCGTTGTGTTGATTATAGCTACACTACTAGCTATGTCAACAGTTCTTACTTAGTGCACGGCTAAATAAGTACGCAAACAACTAGACTGTTGTTTCAGCTCCACCTATATTGGGTGGGGCTTTTTATTTATTATATTCTACAACAAGAAAGATATTCGGGCAAGTGTTGTTTAGTTCTAAGTTCTAAGTTTTATGGGATTAGGGATTAGGGATTAGTTTTAAGGGTCTAGTGTCTAGTGGGGTAGGGAACTGAAATTAGGATTAAGGGAACTAGTTACTAGGCTCAAGGAGCAAGGATCAAGGATTAAGGTGCTTATGAATAAATAAAAGAGACTCTTGCTAGCTAGTTAACTCTAACCAACTATAGCAAAGAGTCTCTTTCTCCTTTTAAAAAATCAATTCCTATAAACATATATTATCCTCCTTTAAAGCAAGCTTCTTTCTACACCAATGCGCTCTAAACCGACCTATTCATAATAAACCTTCACTAAAATCAATATCATCTAAGGTAAAACCCCAAAAGAAACAACCTAATACAAACTAAACAATCTAATACAAAAGAAATAATCTCATACGCAGGAAAAAGTCTTATAAAAAGCCCATGAAGCCTTCTCACACAAAAAAGAGAGGAAGTCCAATAATAGTTCTTCCTCTTTACTATTTCACTTTGAATCTTTCATCTTAGTACTTCGAATCTTAGTATCTTCGAACTTAGTATTTTTCATTCCTTGAATCTTTGTATCTTTATATCTTAGTACCTTTTATAAGAATAACTTTTTAACCTAAAAATATTATTCTTGTCCTTCTCCTTCGCCAGGTCCTTCTTCGTTACCAGGCTCTTCTTCCCCGTAACCTTCATCATTACCTGGTTCTTCTTCATTACGAGGTTCTTCAACTTCTGTCATTACCAGCAATCCGGAATTTGCTTTCATCTTCAGTACCAGGAAGTTCTGCAAATACTTCTGGGCTAATGGCTGCTTCCCCACCGACTACATAGGTCTTTTGAACTTGGTCTTTAATTGTTGCCAAGTAGTCTGCTTGAGGGTCAGGAAGCACATTTTTTTTGGTTAGCAAAATAGGCATATTTTCAATTGCCGCAGCAGAGGCTACTGATACAGCATCAGCGTTTTTATAAGCGTAAGCAATTACCACATTTTCTACATTTTCCAGTTGGTCAGCAATATTTGCTGAAGTTTCGAAACGGTCTTTACCGCCTAATTCTGTAATGGTAATTTCTAATTCTTTGTCAGCAAAGAATTTTTCTAAGTCTGCTTTCTTGAGGGCTCCAGTTACAGTGTATACCTCTTGAACTTGCAGCTGTTCTAGAGCTTCCAAAGTTGCATCTGGCACTTTATCTCCTCTGGTTAAGAGGATGGGTGCATCCAAGGACTTAGCTAAAGGAGCTGCTGTCAGTGCATCCACAAGGTTCTCATTTAAACCGGAAGCTAAAATAGCTACATCCGCCTTTTCCCAGCCTTCGAGAGCAATTTGGGCCGCTGTTTCATAGCGGTTTTCACCGGCTAGACGCTCACTAACTTCTTTAGTTTCAGCAGGTGCAGGATTATTTTCTCGGCCAAAAGGGCACCAGGGAAAATAGAACTTAAGACCAATGTCCCGACGAGGATTGTGGAGAAAACAGGAGTTTTCGCCCTTTTCATACTAACTTCCTCCTATGTGACCAAATATTTTTTACAGTAATTTTAATTTCGGCTAAAAACTTAACCGAATTCAACTACCACTATCAATGGTAAATAAAATAGGGAAAATGTCATTGGTTGTTTATTGGTAAAAATTTTTACACTTAATGGTAACTAATCTCGAATAGGAGAATATCTTGAATTA
>JAAZLD010000394.1 GCA_012799495.1 Desulfitobacterium sp.
AACTTTTCTAATTCTATTGCTAATTGCCATTGTGGTTGGGGGAATATATCTTTGGCAAAGTGGCCAGTGGAAGGATTCTATTCCGGGAGAGCAAGGTCAAACTTCCAATCAAGATCCTGGTGCACAGAAAGATCCAAGAGATCCTGCCCCTCAGGAGGATCCTCTTCTAACCAAAATTAAAACCATGACGTTAGAAGAGAAAATCGGTCAATTGGCCATAGTCGGTATAAATGGTCTTGAATCTGATATCGATACAGAAAAGTTCATTAGAACCTACCATGTAGGTGGCTTTATTATCATGGGGAGAAATGTTCATGATCATAATCAGCTACTGAACTTGATTAACTCATTGAAAAGGTTGAACCATCATAAAGAATCGGAGAAAAAATCCTCTCCAATAGATTCCCCAATAAATTCTCCTGAATCACCTATTCCCTTATTCTTGGCCGTGGATGAGGAAGGTGGTAGGGTATCCCGGATGCCTCCGGAGATCATTACTCTACCTGCTAACCAAAAGATTGGAGAACTTAATAATGAAGCTCTTTCTTACCAAATTGGAAGTGCTTTGGGAAGAGAAGTAAAGGCTTTTGGCTTAAATCTAAACTTTGCTCCGGTAATGGATATCTTTAGCAACCCGAAAAACACCGTAATTGGGGATCGCTCTTTTGGCAGTACTCCGGAAATTGTCGGCAAGCTAGGAGTACAAACAATGAAAGGGATTCAAGATCAGGGAGTAATTTCCGTGGTGAAACATTTTCCTGGCCATGGGGATACTGTGATGGATTCCCATATGGGCTTACCAGTTGTTCAATATGACTTAGAGCATTTAAGAGGATTTGAGCTTCTTCCTTTTAGAGATGCAATTAACCAAGGAGCAGATGCGGTGATGACTGCTCACATCCTTCTCCCGAAAATCGACTCCCAATATCCAGCTTCCTTTTCCCGGAAGTTCATCACCGAGATCCTCCGGCAAGAGTTAGGATTTAAGGGAGTAGTGATTACTGACGACCTAACCATGGGTGCTATCATGGAAAATTATGATATCGGTGAAGCGGCAGTAAGAGCTATTCAAGGAGGAAGCGATCTTGTACTGATCTGCCATGATCCAGAAAAGATGGAAAGAGTACTTCAAGCTTTACTGGAAGGGGCTATAAATGGGGAAATCCCTCAGGAGAGAATCGATGAAAGTGTTTATAGGATTCTATCTCTAAAAGAAAAATACAATCTTAAGGATGAAGAGATTCCTCAGGTTGATGTGGATAGTCTAAATGGAGTGGTGAAGGAGATTTTAAGAGAATATCCTTCATTAGGGTTAGTGGACTGACAAAGTTATCAACATCGTTATTAACAAGTTATCCACAGAAAAATAAGGAGTGAGACATATTGTGTTAAAACAATATATCTCACTCTCTTTTTATCAAAGTCCTAAGAAATTTGATCTTGAAATGACTATCCTCTTGTATGGGTGATAGAGATCCTCTTGTCATGGGTTATGGAGAACCTTAAGGGCGATTTACCGTCCTTCGTACCCAGTGACAGTCCAAATACCTGTCTCATCCTGCCTAATAAGGCGTTCTAGATAAACTTTGGCTACTGGTCCATCACCAGCTTCCACCACTGCTTTTTGTCCGTCATTGGCTACGAGCTGTAAAGATTCATAGGCTATGGGAGCTTCCCCTTGAATCCCTTCAGGAGAGATTTGTAAGGAGATGAATGTCATGGCTACTTGCTTGGGATCCAGTTGCCAGGGGCTACTGCCGGAATCCACTTGTTGTTGATTATTTTTGACTATCTCCATATCTACCGGTACAGAGATGATAGTACCTGGAGAGGGAACTTGTGGGTTAAGGTCAAGGGTAGGAGTTAGCTCTTGGGCAAAGGCAAGAACTCGCTCTCCTAGGAGATGAATCTCCAGGTTGTTTTGTTGCCAACGGAGGCTATTAGGGAGAACTTCTAGTGCTCCACCTTCTGCTTGACCTAAAGAGGCTAAAGGATCAAGGACTAGGGGCTCTTGGGCTTTAGACTGAATCAGGATAGTGTCGCTGTAATCCAGGACAAGGCGATTTTCAGAAGCATAGATCTTCTGAGGATTTTCCTTTAACTCTAGTGGATTTAAACCACTGATAGTTTTTCCTTCATCAAGACTTGCTACCAATTTGTCTTGGCTTAGATCCACCACCCGATAATCAGAGGGAGGATTATAAGCGAAGACCTCTTCAGGGAGGGTAAGGTTGGTTTCTAAGGTTACATAGGTGTAGGTAGTTTGGAGAGACTTTTGCATTGCAGTTTGCAGTTGAATAGGCAGATGGGTTTCTTGGTCAATCCAAAGAGTATAGGGCAAACCTCCGGGAGGTTGGATTTCAATGCGGGTGGCATTGCGGCCTGCCACCATTTCTTCCCCCTTAATCTCATGGGGATAGGACAGGGCTTTCTCTGCTTCTCTTTGCAGATCAAATTCGTGGGTATCTAGATAGACAGGTAATAAAGTGACTTCTTTTTTATTTTCATCTAAAATCCAACGGGTTTCTCCGTTATTAACAGTGACGAATCCCTCTTTTGTGCGAGTTGCGTATTTATTACCTTCAGACCAGATTTCTGTTTCTATGAGAACCTGGCTTTCCCCTGCGGCATTAGTATTTACTTTCTTCAAAACACCATGATAGTTTTCTAATTTAGCAACAGACTTTTCCATAGCTAGGACGATGTTTTCTCTGGAACCACCCCAAGGAGAGAGAACTAAGAGCATGACTAAGAGCCCTGCTACAAGACTAGGCCAAAGGATTCTGGGCCTGAAGAATCTGCTTTTTCTTGTTTCACTATTCTTTTTATGAATTCTTTCGTTAATTCCTTCGCTATTTTTTCTCATATTTGTAGTGCTATTGTTATCTTGAGATATTTTACTCACCTCTTTGTTTTCTTTTGTGTTGCGGATGTTTTTGATATTTCCCCACAGCTCAGTTACAAATTCATCCCGTGGGGTGGCATCCTCTCCTTGCTTTTTTAATGTGAAAGCTAGACTTTTTAATTCTTCTAACTCCGATAACTCTGAGAACTCCGACTGGTGAGCTTCCCTTGGATCAAAATCCAAGGAATTTTCATTTAATTCATCAATAAAACTATCCAATTCTTTCTCTGAGGTAAGAAGGTCTTTATCCTTTTCCTTCACAGGGAGTCTCCTCCTTTCATCTGTTCTTTTAATTCACGTAGGGTTTGTAAAGCTCGATATTGAAGACCGCGGATAGAATTTTCGCTGCGTCCCATGATTTTTGCTGTTTCTTTCCGAGAATATCCCTGAATAATGCGCAAATCTAGGACTTTTTGATAATCTGGGGGGAGTTTTTTCCATAGTTCTCTAATGACTGTTCCTTCTACCCAATCCTCCTCTGATGAATGTTCATCTCTTTGCAATTTAGGTAAATGTTCTTGGACTACGGAACGATGCCGGTAGCCATCAATAATCAGGTTGCGGGCAGTTTGCTTGAGATAAGAATAAGGTGGCAAGGTTTGGGGATTTTGTCTTAGGCAACGGTAGTAGGTTTCTTGAGTTATGTCTTCTGCTTCTTCCCGATTGGATAGTTGGGAATAGACAAAGAGATAGAGTTTTTTGACTGTTTGTTTATACCAAGTTTCCAGTTCATAATTGAAAGGGGGAGTTGGGGATTCCACGGCTTCACCTCCCTGAAATCTAATAATTTTCTCTCCTCACTAACTTAAACGAGCTAGTTTAAAATTTGTCACGGCAAAGGTAAAAAATATATTACCAAACAATAGCAAGTCTCATGATAAGGTAAAATTCTCCACATGAAGAAAACGTATCACGGAAAAACTTGTCGCTGAAGCTATGTTAATGAATATATGAAAATTTATTAGGCCAAAGTTAAACTTTTTTTCCTGCTTTACCGTCTATAAGTTAAAGGTACCTTTACCAATGGGCTTCGAAGGAGATTGGGATGTTTAAGAAAAGAAAATTAACCAAAGAACTAGAAGACTATCTTTTAGCTAACCAACAGACCATTTATAGGCTGGCCTATAGCTATGTCAAAAATCCAGAGGACGCTCTGGATATTACCCAAGAAGCGGTTTTTAAGGCTATCGCTGGGGTAGATTCCCTTAAGAATCCTCAAGGTATGAAGACCTGGGTCTACCGTATTGTAAGTAACACTGCACTAGATTTTTTACGAAAGCAAAAACGCCTGGTTATTATGGATGATGAAAACTTGGTATTCCATCTGGAAGAATCAAAAGTTAATTGGGATGAGGGAAAAGATCTAGATCTAGCACTAGCGATGGAAAAACTCCCTCCCAGGGAACGGGGGCGCATTGTATTACGATATTTTGAAGATCT
>JAAZLD010000395.1 GCA_012799495.1 Desulfitobacterium sp.
TAGAACTGAAATTGAAATCCAATACAAAAGAACAGTTAAGCCTGAAGGAAATCCTGTGGCCCAGTCCTTTATCCAGAAGGTCTTTGAACCAGTAGATGCTCCTTTCCGAGTGTTAGGGATTATTCCTGGTGGAGGATTGGGTATCAGAGAGGAATATGCCCCTTGGGATGCAGTCAAGAAATTTAAGCTACCGGAATTCCCTAATAAAGAAACTCCCGGCTGTCGCTGCGGTCAGGTGCTTAAAGGGCAAATCACTCCTTTGGAGTGTCCTCTGTTTGGTAAAGCCTGCACTCCTTTGGCCCCTGTAGGTCCTTGCATGGTTTCATCTGAGGGTTCTTGTGCAGCCTATTATCGCTATGCTCAAAGGAGTGAGGAATAATGGAACGAATCATTATGGCTCACGGTAGTGGAGGACGTTTGAGCCATCAGCTGATTAAAGATGTCTTCCAGAAACATCTGGGTAATGAATTTTTGGACCAAATGAATGATGCAACTTATATAAAAGGAAGGGAAAAATTAGCCATGACTACGGACTCCTTCGTAGTTTCCCCTTTGTTTTTCCGTGGGGGGGATATTGGCAAGTTAGCTGTCTGTGGAACTGTCAACGACTTGGCTGTTTCAGGGGCAAAACCCCTCTATTTATCCCTAGGGGTTATTCTTGAAGAAGGTTTTCCCTTATCTGAACTGGAAAAAATAGTGCTAAGTATTAAAGAAACAGCTCTTCAGGCTGGAGTCCAAGTTGTTTGTGGAGACACAAAGGTCGTAGAACGAGGAAGTGCCGATAAGGTTTTTATAAATACCACAGGGATTGGTGTTGTTGAGGATAAAAGAGTTGGACCTAGTTATATCAAACCTGGAGATAATATTTTAATCAATGGAACTATCGGTGATCATGGAATTTCCATTTTGGCAGATCGGGAAGGTTTAGAATTTGAAACCCCTATTACCAGTGACTGTGCTCCTCTTAACCACCTTATCGAAGAGTTTTATCATCCGGGAGTGCGTTGTATGCGAGATCCAACCCGTGGTGGAATCGGGACAACCTTAAATGAATTAGCTCAGCAAGCTCAAGTTAGTATCCTTCTAGAAGAAGAAAAGCTCCCTCTTCACCCAAGTGTAGCTGGAGCTTGTGGTATGCTTGGTCTTGATCCCATCTATCTTGCCAACGAAGGAAAAGTCTTAGTAGTAGTCTCACCGGAAAATACGGAAGAGGTTTTATCTCTTATGAAATCTCATCCACTAGGAAAGAATGCTGCCATTATTGGTAAAGTCATGGCAGAGGAACCTGGGCGGGTACTATTAGAAACTCCTCTGGGAGGTAAAAGAATTGTGGGAATGCTAGAAGGCGAACACTTGCCCCGGATTTGTTAGCAGGAAAGAGTAAGAACTATCAAAGCTAGGAAGCATAGTCTATATGATAAAGTGCTAGATACGCTTATGGGAAAGTATTTGATACCCTTGTACTAAGGCGTTAGAGAAGCCTTTGTTAAAGTGCAAGTCGCTGTATTTTGCAAGTAAATGTTGTGGAGGTAAGGGATGCGGGTAGCAGTTATAGATGGTCAAGGTGGAGGTATTGGTAAACATATTGTTGAGCAGCTTCGGAAGCAAATGCCGGATTTAGATATCTTAGCCCTAGGGACCAATGCTTTAGCTACTGGGGCTATGATGAAAGCAGGGGCCACAGAAGGTGCCTCTGGGGAAGCTGCCATATGTTTTAATGCTAGTCGGGTAGATATAATTGCCGGTTCTTCCGTTATTACCACTGTTCATGGTTTGCTGGGTGAGATTACTCCTGCAATTGCTGGAGCTATAACTGCCAGTAATGCGTTAAAGGTATTGATTCCTATCCAGAGAAATAACATTGTTTTTACAGGTGTTACGAGGATGCCTTTACCACACCATATCGAGCAACTGGTTGAAGAAA
>JAAZLD010000396.1 GCA_012799495.1 Desulfitobacterium sp.
CGTGGTCCCTGTGAGATTGTGGATGAATCCTTTAATTTAAAGGAAACCCTCCTTTTATCTTTGGCTACCAGTATTGATGCATTTGCCGTGGGGATTACTTTCGCTTTTTTAGATGTAAATATTTTTCTCGCTATAACCCTTATAGGGATAACAACATTTATTTGCTCCTTTATCGGAGTTAAAATAGGGAATGTCTTTGGGGAGTGTTATAAATCTAAGGCAGAACTTGCAGGGGGTGTTATTCTAATTCTTATAGGAACTAAAATCCTCCTGGAAGGTTTGGGAATTCTAACTTAAGGATTCCCAACATAAGGATTAGCCAAAGAGAAAGTGAATAAAGATTGCGAAACTTTGTTTTTCACAGTATATTAGATAGAGAACGAAGAGTTTATAATTTGTTTAGAATTTGTTTAGGTTTGAGATAGAATTTTGAAGGGGTTAGCATAAGGGAGGGAGCACAATGATAGGGAAGTGGACGGTGGGGGTAGTATTTACTGCTATCGCTTTGGTTTTTGCCTTGGCTACTGCAGGTTGCGGCAATAAAGAGGAGACACTAGAGGTTCTTAATGATCCTGTGGCCATTTCCTCGGGACCAGCAGCTTCTCACGCAGTATATGATCTAAGTTTTACAGAGGAAGATCTTGATTCAAGTTATGATATAGATGCGGCTACTTATATTGTCCTAAAAGAGGATAATATAGAAGTAACTGGAGAAGGTGCTGTAGCAGCAGATAAAACCCTTACTATCAGTGAAGGGGGAACCTATCTACTCAAGGGTGAATTAAGTAATGGACAGGTAATAGTGGAAGCACCTGAATCAGAAAAAGTTCAGTTAATTCTCCATGGAGTATCTATTCGCAATGATATTCAGCCTTCTTTATTGATTAAAGAGGGAGGAAAAGTCATTACCACTTTAGCCGCTGACCAGATGAATTATTTAACTGTTGGGGACAATAATTCAGGTGATGACGAGCAAGATCTTGACAGTGTCATCTATAGTCAAGGGGATTTGACTATTAACGGTACTGGCACTTTAAAAGTCAGGAGCAGTAATTATGGTATTGTATCCCAAGGAGAACTGCGGGTTACTGGCGGAAAGCTTTCCATAACTTCTCTTGGAGAAGGTTTATTTGCAAAGAATGCTATAAAAATCAAAGATGGAAATTTTCGCTTAGATACCCAAAAGGATAGCTTCCGAGCGGAAAATGGAGAAGATGAAAGTAAAGGTTTTATTTATATAGCCGGTGGAAACTTCGATATTCATAGCCAAGGCAATGGTTTTCACGCTGAAACTCTTTTACAAATAGATGCAGGGAATTTTAATATTACCACAGAGGAAAGCAATAGAGCTCCTAATGGGTTAACTAATATAGCTTTAATAGCTCACAAGGAGATTATCCTTAATGAAGGACTCTATGATCTTAACACTTCTGATGATGGAATTTCTAGTAATGGGAGACTTGTAATTACTGGTGGCACTATTGGTATAAACTCTGAAACAAAAGGATTGCATGCCCATGGCGACTTGACAATTACCGGCGGAATTCTCTATATCGAAAAGAGCCATGTGGGAATTTCCGGAGAAAATATTGTGATTACCGGTGGTATTGTAGAGGTTAATACAGATGATGACGGGTTCATTGTGGCTGGAGGAAAGGATAGTACCGATAGTACCTCCGAAAAAAATAACTTCCTTAGGGTTAGCGGTGGGGAGATTCATATAATTTCAAATGGAGATGGCTTAGATATCAATGGTGATCTATTTATAGACGGAGGCAAATTACTTTTGAGTAGCCCTGTAAGTAGTGGAAAGGCTACCTTTGGTTTCGGAGGTAAAGCTATTATCACAGGTGGAATTATAATGGCTACTGGAAGCAGTGTTACCGCTCAAAGCTTTAGTGATTCCTCTACCCAATATTCTGTCCTCCATAATCTAACGGACATTATGAATGCTGGTAGTGAAATAACCATTCTCGATTCTAATGGGAAGGAAATATTAAAGTGGACTGCTGATCAAGATTTCTGTTCGGTGCAATTTAGCTCTCCAGATCTTTTAGAAGGGAAAACTTACACCCTAGTAGCAGACAATTTTAGTGACAAGATTGTCCTTAATTCTATAACCACTTCCAATGAGGCTGCCTTTTCCACAGCAATTTCTGGGGCTAAAAGAGAAAATCCCCCAATGGAGATCAATAAATTTAGTAGAAATAATTAAACAAGAACCAATTTTGTAGTAAGAATAAATAAAACCCGCTTCCTTTGAACTGCTGCTATCTACTTGATAGGGCATTTCAAAGAAGGCGGGTTTTTACTCTTTTATGCTATACTACTGCGTTGGTTCATAATTTTGCGATGATTAGCTAATCCAGCTATCCACCAAGTCTTGGTTTTCGGAAATCCACTTTTTAGCTGCATCTACAGGATCCATTCCTTCATTGATATAAGCTTCCAGAGTTCCGATTTGGTCATCATTAAGTTTAAACTTTTCCAGCATAGCCTTTACTTCTGGATGCTTGGCAGTGAACTCTTTATTGGCTAAAGTATGGATATACTCTGCTTCGCCATAGGAGCCTTTAGGATCTTCTAAATATTTAAGGTCATACTTGGCAAACTTCCAGTGGGGGCTCCAACCTGTAACTGCAATCCACTCTTCATTGCGATAAGCCTTTTCTAAGGTAGCAAGCATAGCGGCTTCCGAGCTTTGAACAAGTTCGTAGTCTAATCCATAATCTTCAATAGCTTTCTCAGAGGCCTTCATGATACCTGCACCGGGGTCAATTCCTGTGAGTTTGCCATTGAATTTATCTTTAACACTATTTAACTCAGCTATAGAGTCGATATCTACATATTCAGGAACTACCAGACCAATTTTTGCTTCACTGGTATACCAAACACCATAATCATCTAATTTATCACTATATTTTTCCCAGTAGGATTGGTGAGTAATGGGGAGCCAGGCATCCATGAAAATGTCCAAACTCCCTTGGGAAAGCCCTACAAAGAGTGGAGCAACTTGTAAACTAGTTAACTTTACTGTATAGCCCTGATCTTCAAGGATTACTTTCCAAAGATTACTGACAGCCACTGCTTCTGCCCAGTTGACATAACCAATATTGACGGTTTTGTCACCACTGCCACCTTGCTGATCCGTGTTGTTGGTTCCTCCACAGCCTATTAAGGATAGGGAGAGGAAGGCTATAATGGCGAAGATCAATACTTTTTTCCATGGTTTTTTTGTAAACATTAAATCACCCTTTTTAATTTTTTTTGGATATATAAAATACTGTCTGCTGTATGGGATAGAATTTGAGAATTAGACCTTTTTGGATTTCGAGCGAGAATCTTTGACAATTCCTTGACTGAGGCGATCCAGGATAATAGC
>JAAZLD010000397.1 GCA_012799495.1 Desulfitobacterium sp.
TCCGTCATATCAACAATGGGTTTTAAGTTTTGCAAAACATCCTGGGATATTCCAAGTACTGTGCCTAAACTTGCATCAGGATCAGCGTCTACCGCCAAAACTTTAAATCCTTGTTCCCCTAACCAAAATGCTAAATTGGCGGCGAAGGTTGTTTTACCTACTCCACCCTTACCAGATATGGCAATTTTCATTTACCTCAGCCCCTGTTCCACTTGTTTCTATCTTTTTTCTTTCTTTGTAACTTCTTTCACATCTATTTTTGGTGGCATATGTATTTTATATGTTACCTAATATTTGGAATATGACTGTCAAGAATATGGAAAATTTAAAATAGCTGTATAGTCTATTCTCCATTTTTTAGCAAATCCTTCAAAAATTCTGAAAATTTTTTATTTCTTCTAAGGAATTATTTGAGAAAGTTCAGAAAATTATATTTGTTGGTAATTATTCTGTAAGATTTCCATAAATTCCTTCAATGTGAAATAGTTTATTTATTCATAATAATCAGTATCTTGAGATTATTAAAAAATCCCAGCTTTTGCTGAGATTTTTTTTAGGGATTCTCTGAGGGGCCCCTTTGTTGCTCTGGTTCAACAATATTTGTCAACCACTGAATATCCTCATGGGACTTTGGCATACTGTTTTTTAGGATACTTTCCACATTTTCTTCAATAATATTGTTTTTTTCTTTTAAATTCTTCTCTGCACCATTTTTTGCCGAGCTAGGAGTCCGAAACATATCAAACACACCCCCAATGAAATGCTAAATCTAGCATTCCACAGAAAAGAATGGTTATACGTTCCTAAATTCTTCTAGAGGAGCAAGTCTTAACCCTAGACTTCTAAAGGCCAAGGATGGAAAGCTAAGCCCAAGGCTGCTGGTCCTACATGAGTTGCAATAACTGCTCCTGCCTCAAAAATCCGAATTTCATGGCCTGGATATTTATCATCAAGCTCCGCTGCAATAGTTTTTGCTTCTTCTTCTGCAGCAACATGAATTACAGCAATTCGGTGAGGTTTATTAGAAGATAGTGCTCTTTCCAATTCAGAATACACTCTTTGCAAAGCTCTATTCTTAGAGCGAACTTTTTCATAAACATCGATAATGCCTTCTTCATTAAAATAGAGAATAGGCTTAATTTGTAGTAATGTGCCGAATAATGCTGAAGCTCCTCCTATCCTACCCCCACGATGGAGATACTCTAGGGTATCCACAATAAAATAGAGCTCTGTTGTGGATTTTAATTTGGTAAGTTTAGAAAGTATCTCATTAGCATTCAATCCTTCTTCGGCCCATTCAGCCGCAGCCCAGCCTAACAGCCCTAATCCTAAAGCAGAGGAGCCTGAGTCAAAAATATGGATATTATCCATACCAAGTAGTTCTTTAGCCATTAGTGCTGTTGCATAAGTTCCACTAATTTTTTCTGATAAATGAATACTGACAATTTCATCATAACCTTCGGCAAAGGCACCTTTGTATAATTCAACAAAAGATCCTACTGAAGGTTGAGAAGTCGTTGAGGAACCAGAAATCCGCTTTAACATAGCAAAAAAGTCTGAGTTAGAAAGTTCAGTTTCTTTATAGGTTTCATCACCGATATTAACGCTTAAAGAAATAATTTTAATATTGTACTCGCTGATCAGATCTGAGGATAAATATCCTGTAGAATCCATTACAATTGCGGTCCTCTTCAATTTTCTCCCCCGCTTTATTTTTTATTTCTGATATAATAGGATAACGGTTTAAAGTATATCGAAAAAATGGGTTTCAATCAATAAAAGAATCACCTTTTTATTTATTAACCTTTTGTATTAGTTGTATTATATGTATGTCCCTATCTCTATGTCCATTCTTCTTTTCAAAAAACTCGACAATAAGTGATTTGTTTTGCTACGTTTAGTCCTTTTAACTACAAAACTTCTTTTTTATTCGAGAAAACAGCTTATTATTAGCTCTGGTGCTTTGAGTTCTTAGTTTGAATCTTATGAAATGAACATGTAGCATGGCCTAGGAAAAGGACACGCTAAATTTATAGGAGAGAAAGTAAATGCTACAAGGTAAAAAAACATATCTCAGACCCTTGGAAAATGATGATATAGTCCTCTTTAAAAAATGGTATAACGATCAAGAGGTGAATTATTGGGCCAATGGAGCCTGGCCTTTAACAACAATGCTCGGGGAAGAGGAGATTGAAGAACGTTTTTTTCTTACCCAAGACTCCAGTGACCGCTATATAGTCCTTAACGAAAAGAAAACTCCCATTGGAACCATTGGATTTAGGGAGTTGAATCTCCCTGCCCGCTCTGCCACTCTCTTTATCATCATTGGCGAGAAAGAATATTGGGGGCAAGGTTATGGAACAGATGCCTTAAGAGTTTTAATAGATTATCTCTTTCTTCAGTGGAATCTCCACCGTTTAACGGTGGATACCTGGGATGGCAATCATCGAGCTATCCGGGCTTATGAAAAATTAGGATTTAAAGTTGAGGGATGTTTAAGACAGGCTCGTTTTGTCCAGGGAGAATACCGGGATGCAATTATTATGGGAATATTACGAAATGAGTATGAATCACTCTTTAATAGAATGTAATATACAAGACATTTTTCGATAATATTCGGTAGGTCTTGAATTCTCCACTAAGTTAGAGTAATATAATAGAAGAATAGTATATGTACCTCTGGGGATTGGTGAAATTCCATACCGGCGGTAGAGCCCGCGAGCCTTTGATGGCTGATTCGGTGAGATTCCGAAGCCGACAGTATAGTCTGGATGAGAAGAGGTTGAGTTCTTTTTGTGTTTTGCACAAAGAACTTTTCTTTGTTTGTTATTTTATACCCCAGA
>JAAZLD010000398.1 GCA_012799495.1 Desulfitobacterium sp.
AAAACCCGTTGACCTGGACTTAATTTTTTAGCAATACCCAGAGCCGTGTGGATAGCCGCCCCGGCAGAAGCCCCCACAAATATTCCTTCTTTTCTTGCCAAATCTCTAGTTGTTTGAGCTGCATCCTGATCAGAGATGAGAACAATTTCATTATAGATCTCTTGGTTAAGGATATCCGGGATAAACCCAGGACCTGTACCGGGAATACCATGAGGTCCTGGTTCTCCTCCGGAAAGAACTGGAGAGTTCTCCGGTTCCACTACATAGATTTTGATCCCTGGAATTATATCTTTAAGGACTTCTCCTGTTCCTGTTATGGTACCACCTGTTCCTGCTGTGCAAACAAAGGCATCTAATTTACCTTCCATCTGTTGGATAATTTCTAAAGCTGTTGTCCTCCGATGAACAGCTGGATTAGAGAAATTCTCAAACTGATTAGGCATAAAGCTACTAGGAATCTCCTCTAAAAGCTCTTGGGCCTTTTTGATTGAACCAGGCATTCGCTCCCCTCCCGGAGTAAGGACAACCTCAGCTCCATAAGCCTTAAGAATGGAGATCCGTTCCTGGGTCATGGTATCAGGCATAACAAGAATCACTCGGTAGCCCTTAGCAGCAGCCACCATGGCCAAACCAATTCCCGTATTACCACTGGTGGGTTCGATAATTGTTGCCCCGGGTTTAAGAAGCCCCGCTTTTTCCGCCTCCAATACCATATTCAAAGCAGCACGATCCTTTACACTGCCACTAGGGTTAAAGCTTTCCAATTTGACGAAAACCTCGGCCCCCTTTTTAGCAGGTAAGTGATTTAGTTTTACTATAGGAGTCTTACCAATCAGTTCTGTGATATTTTCTACGACTCTCAGGGCAATCACCTTCTTTGTCTCATATTTATTTATATGATGCGTTTTCTAGCCTATAAAACTTGATTAATAGAATCCTACTAATATGATGTTTCAAATATTTTAATCAAGGTAGAGTGTTACTCACGTAGTACCTCCTTTAGTAAAGTGAGATCTACTAAACCTGTTACATCTTCGTTATTCCCTTGAACCAGTCCCAAATCTTTTGACCATTGTTCCATCTCATTGAGGATATTGCCGTCAACTTCATAAGTTATTTCAGTCCGGTCAAAGGACCTTTCTAAAATTTCCAAGGGAAGTTCTTGTTTAGCTAATTCAGCTAAGTTCTTCTGAGTCAATCTCGTGGCTTCGTCAGGGGAGTTTTTAATAAAATCTACAGCTGTTACATGACCTCGCAGAATAGCTTTAACAATCTCCGGATTTTCACTAGCAAACTTCTTAGATGTTACCAGAACTGCACTTGGTAGTTTACCTTCCCAAGGCATATCTTCATTATCCACAATTACTTTTGCACCAACTTTATCTTCCATCTGGGCAGCCCAAGGTTCTGATACCACAGCAGCATCTAATTGTTTTTGCTGGAAGAGTGTGAGTGTATCGGCTGGTTTTTGGGTTACCTGTTTAACTGTTCCCCCTTGATTCTCCATGGCCAACCCTTCTTCTTGCATAAGGATTTTCAGAGAAATGTCATGAGTGCAGGCAATTGAGGGTGTAGCTACAATCTTTCCATCTAAATCCTTGATACTGTTAACATTGGAATCTTTAGCTGCTACCACAACATTGCCCCCAGTAGCAGCCCCCGCAAGAACAACTACATCCCCACCTTGTAAATAGCGTGTAATTGCTGGTTCCGGCCCAACATAACCTATATCAATTTGACCTGTCACTAAAGCATCCATCAATAAAGAGCCATTGGGAAATTGGGCGGCCTCGAGATTTACGTTCTCTCCTAATTCATCTTGGAAATAACCATTTTCTATACCAATCATTGCAGAAGCGTGGGTAATATTGGGAAAATATCCTAGTCTAACACTAGATAGTTCTTCTCCTTCTCCTGAAGTATCTGTAGTCCCGCAGCCTGCTAACAAAAGTAGAGAACTTGCTAGGATAACCGCTAAAGGTTTCTTAATTTTCTTGAGAGCCTTTTTCATTAAATCTCCTCCTCATATGAAATGGTTTGAGTATCTAATAATTTTTAAGTTCTTTTATAAACTAGTATTTTTTTGTACTCCATTTTTGAGCTTTAAATTATAACTTTAAGTTTTTGCTAACCCCCAACGGGTTAAGACATTCTTATCTACCCTTTGGAAGACGAGGTTATCTAAAATCATCCCGATGACAGCGATAATGATCATAATGGAGAAAACTAAATTCATATTCCCTACATCCCGACCAAAAGTGAGGATTTGACCTAAGCCTTTTCCGCTTCCGATTAACTCACCTGCCATTAAGGCTCTCCAAGCAAAAGCCCAGGCAAGACGCATCCCAGTAATCAGATAGGGAACAGAAGCTGGTAAGGTAACTTTCAGAAAAAGCTGCCAATCAGAGGCGCCCATAGTCCTTGCTGCCCGTATGAGAACTGGTTGAACATTCCTAATACCTGCAGCTGTATTCGTAGTCATAGTCCAAGTCCCACCAAGAGTTACAACAAAGATAATAGCTGTTTCCGACATACCAAACCATAGAAGAGCAAGAGGCAACCAAACAATACTGGGAACACTTTGGAGTCCGATAACCAACATCCCAATTGTTTCATTGATGATCTTAGATTTAGCAATACTTACACCAAGAAAAACCCCTATGGCTATGGCTAACCCATACCCTATCAATAACCGCTGAAAGCTGGCTTGTAAGGCGATGATAAAAGTACCATCTTGAAATCCCCGAATTAGAGTTTGGGAAACATCCACTGGTGAAGGAAACATATAAGGTGGCCAGATCCCTAACCTATATATGACTTCCCATGTCCCGATCAGGGCTCCAAGGAAGATTATTCGGCGCAACGTGGTAATCATGATCCACCTCCTCCCGCATAACCTTCTCGATCTCCTCTTTAAGTTCGTCAAAAATTTGTCCTTCGATATATGCTAAATTGGGATCACTTTTGCTTCTGGGTTGAGAGTAAGGGATGGAAAACTCCTTCATTATTCGCCCCGGTCTGGTCCCCATTAGCACAACCCGGTTGGAAAGCTGTACTGCTTCATAAATACTATGAGTAACAAAAATAATGGTCTTCTTTGTTTTCTGCCAAATATCTTGTAATTCACTGTGAAGAAGGAGTCTGGTTTGCTCATCTAAAGCTCCAAAAGGTTCATCCATCAACAAATACTTAGGATTCATCACCAAAGCCCGAGCTATGGCAACCCGCTGACGCATTCCCCCTGATAATTCATGAGGATAAGCTTTGGTAAAACGGCTTAAGTGAACCATTTTCAAAGTTTCCAGAGCCATTTCATGAGCTTCTTTTTTGGAAACTCCTTTTATTTTTAAACCGAACATCACATTATCTATGACTGATAACCAAGGGAAAAGAGCCGCTTCTTGAAAAACCACCACTCGATCCCTGCCTGGCCCTGTCACAACTTGATTATTTACAAGGACCTTACCCTTTGACGCTCCTTCTAAACCGGCAATGATATTCAGCAAGGTGGATTTTCCACACCCTGAAGGCCCTAGTAAGGAAATAAAATCTCCATCATTGATAGTAAGATTGACATCTGCTAACACTTCCCTTTGCTGTCCATTTTGGGTAAACTCCTTGCCTAACCCCTTAATTTCGATAGACATATTCTCCCCCCATATCTACATCTGACTCTATCTTTTAGTTCTCCTATAATACATAGTATTTTACTTGGTTTAATTGGTTTATTGCATAGTATCAGAATCCTTTGATTTCGTCAATAGGTGGCCAAGCAAAAAAACACTTCGGCAACAAAGTTTAAAAAACTTGTC
>JAAZLD010000399.1 GCA_012799495.1 Desulfitobacterium sp.
ATTTTTCACCAAATTCTCTAGCTGGCTCATAATGTGGAATTCCGCCCACAACATCGGCACCCATCTTAAGAGCTTCTTCTACTAACTCCCGCCCACCCTTATAAGTGTACATTCCATTTTGGGGGAATGCTACCACTTGGATTTCGACAATATTTTTTAGCTCCTCTCGGAGTTCCAACATGGCCTTTAGACCCGTGAAATTAGGATCTGTAACGTCTGTTTGTGCCCGTATGTATTGTACTCCTTGAGAAACCTCATCTTTAATTCCCTTAAGGGCAAGTTTTTTAACGCTATCTACAGTTAACTTTTCTTTGAACTTCGGCCACATTTCAATTGCTTCATAAAGGGTTCCTGAGCCAGCACCTTCTTCCCCAAGCTCAGATAATGTATAAACATAATCTAAATGGAGATGAGGATCTACATAGGGTGCAATAACCAATTTCCCACCTAAATCAATAACTTCATCAGCTGGGCCTAGGTCTTTACCAATCCCCTTGATAGTAATAGCCGGTAAAGTGGTGGATACGCATCTCAGTTCTTTAATAACTTTCAAACTAGCATTAGCTTTTGGGACAATGCTTATATTTGTACTCTTTAAAGGGACGATGGTTATTTCCCATATTGGCTTTTTATTATGGGGTGTTTCCTTTGGAGCACTTGTTACCATCTTCCAAGCTGCAGTAACAAAACAAGTGGAAACGGGAAAAGATGTGGCAACCTCTTTACAATCCAGTACCTTTAACTTTGGTATTGTCTTTGGAAGTGCATTGGGAGGCTTAATCTTAGATAACTCTTCTGTATTCTACATTATTTTTGGAACCATGGCCTTGTTAGTTGTGCCAATCCTTTTAAGCATTTCAAGGAGAAGTCTCTTTTCTTAGTAAGCAATTTCACCCTACCAAATTTTTTAGGAGTTATATTCCATTAGAGTACGATTATAGAAATCTATCAATATTGCGCCCATTGTACAAAACACGAAGAATTGTAACCGACTTTTTCTCATTATCCGGAATATAAAAAATCAAATAATTATCCACAGGCCTGATACGCAAATTGCGGCTCCGCCACGGTTCTTTATCGTATACACGAAAACGTTCCGGCATTTGCTGTAATGAAGAAATTGCTTTCTCTAAACGGTCAAGCTGACCCACCGCATTCTGAACAGATTGCAAATCATGTGCAATGTATTCAAAAATGCGCAGCAGGTCATTTTGCGCCTCCGGGGTTAATTTAATAACATAATTCATACGCCATATTCCTTACGGATGTCCGCAAAAACCTGGTCAGCCGGGATAGTATTCTCGCCTTGCATCTGTGCATAGCCTTTTTCCAGTTCCACGTCCAGTTGTTCAGTTGTCATACGGCTAATATCGAGAGGATGTTCTGGCAGTTTCACCTCAAATGGCAGACCATTATGAAGTATGATCTGCTTATAAAACATCGTTATTGCATTAGATGCGGGAATACCCAACGCATTTAAGATTGCTTCTGCCTGTTCTTTTATTTCAGGTTCGATTCTGGCATAGATATTTGCTGTTTTCGCCATGTTAACCCTCCTTTTATATTTCAAGTTTTTTACTATCGTATCTACATTATACACAAATGTACATACAACGCCAATGCATTGTATATTGAAGAGTTATAAAAAGAAGGGTAAAACACAATTCCGTCCCTTAGCTTTGGCCTTGTACAGGGCAGTATCCGCAATTTTTAAGAGATCTCCGATATCGCTGATATCATCAGCGTTATCACTCATTGCCGCCACTCCAATGCTTACTGTAAAGCTAATTTCCTGCTTCTCATAAATCACTTTTCTCCTGGCTACTGTTTCCCGGAATTTTTCCGCTACCTTTATCCCTTCATCTAAAGAAGCACATTTTAAAACTACTGCAAACTCTTCTCCACCTATGCGCCCAGCTATATCCGATTTGCGGAAATTGGCCATGATGGTCCTTCCCATTTCCCGAATTACTTCCTCTCCTGCCTCATGTCCAAATGAATCATTGATATTCTTAAAATGATCCAAATCCATTAGCAATAAAGATAGTTCCTCATTATCCCTTTTAGCCCTGGCAAACTCCTTTTTTGCTAAATTCATAAACTCCCCTCGATTATAGAGGCCGCTTAGGGAATCAGTTGTAGCCAGGAACCTTAGTTTCTCTTGAATCTTCCTTTCTTCTGTAACATCACGGATGGATTTGAGCATTCGCGTATTTCCATTCTGAGGTTCTCCCAAGGGCACCATATCAATCTCGAAAAATCGTTCCTCCCCGTCAACTACTAAAGAAACTTCATGGTTACCCTGGCTTTGGAAAATCTCTAATAACTTTGGCTCCTGAGGGAGAATTTGCTCAATGGGAGAATTTTTTAAGGAGATGTTGATTCCTGCAAAAAACTCCTCTGCAGCCTTATTGTAGTCTATGATCCTTTGCCCCGGACCCAAGACCACCATACCGGCCGGATTGTTCTCAAAGATTGTTTCCCGGGCCAGGGTTCTAATATCTAAGTAAACACATTGGTACTTAACATAATTATACAACTTTCATCACAATGATTCCATAAATACCTCGAATATTCTGACTACTCTTATAAGGTATTCTCCCTTTCACAAAAAAGCCCCTCATATTTCATCCTCACCATTTCCACTTTCCTCCAAGCTCATCCCACTCATGCAGAGCTTTATAATAGGGTTATTTGGATCAAATTTTATCTTCACTTAATCTTACCTCCTAATTGGCGGCTATCTCTAGATTTTCAAATCCTTTTATTAATTCATCCTAGTCTCGGTGGGAATATATCCGTCAATTTGCTGTCCCTTTGCATCATAAAAAGTGTACGTTCTATCCCTCAGTATTTCAGGTAACTTTATCACGGTCATACTTGGATTTATACCATCCACCTTCTCGCTAACCACTTTGTCACCAGTAGTGTATTTAATTTCTGCCAAATTTTCGTTGTTACTCAATATTACATCATAATATTTATTAGAGGGGGCTATGAGCATCCCTTGAACAATGCGGTCTTGCTCCAGAGCCCTACCTTTATGGATGGTTTGACTAATAAGATGATATTCTCCGTCTTTAAATTGGAACAGAACTGCACCGATGTCCGAATTCTCCATTTTCCCATCTGCAAGAAAAGCGATGATATACAGTCCGTTATCCATCTCATAAGTGGAGAAACAGTAAGCGGAAGAATATCCCAACATGTGGGCGACCTCCTGATCTGTCAAACTAAAGCCATATCTGTCCCCTATTTCTTCACTTAATGGATTTGCCAGTAATCCAACTCCTACAAAAATTACAGCTATAATTGATCCAACGACAATTCCAACCCTTGGCTTTTTGTAATTTAGAACGTTTTTTATCCTCCCTCTGACACTTCCCTCACCAAAAGCCAGAGGATTTCCATTAA
>JAAZLD010000400.1 GCA_012799495.1 Desulfitobacterium sp.
GTTTTAGATAATATTAATTTATATATATTAAGAAATGAGTTTGTAACCTTGCTTGGACCCAGTGGTTGCGGGAAAACAACGACCCTCCGTATTATTGGAGGGTTTGAAAATGTTACTCGGGGGGACGTGCTCTTTGAAGGAAAGAAAATCAATGATGTTCCTCCTTATAAGCGAAGGGTAAATACTGTCTTTCAGCAGTATGCTTTATTTCCGCATATGAATGTTTTTGAAAATATAGCCTTTGGCTTGCGAATCAAAAAAATGGACAATAACACTATCAAGACTAAAGTCCGCCAGGTAATGGAGTTAATGAACCTAGGGGGCTTTGATAAAAGAAGTGTAGATTCTTTAAGCGGAGGTCAAAAGCAAAGAGTGGCTATTGCTCGGGCTGTAGTTAATGAGCCGGAGGTTCTGCTTTTAGATGAACCTTTGGCAGCTTTGGATTTGAAGCTCCGTAAGGAAATGCAAATGGAATTAAAAAATATCCAACAAAGATTAGGGATCACCTTTATCTTTGTCACTCATGATCAGGAAGAAGCACTTACTATGTCCGATACTATCGTAGTTATGAATGAAGGAAGAATCCAACAGATCGGTACTCCTATTGATATCTATAATGAACCTAAGAACGTCTTTGTGGCTGATTTTATCGGGGAGAGCAATATTTTATCCGGGATTATGGTTAGAGATGGTCTTGTGAACTTCCACGGGCGGGATTTTATCTGTGTCGATAAAGGTTTTGGGGAAAATAATCCTGTAGATGTGGTGGTGAGACCGGAAGATATAAAACTTGTCCCTGAGGAAGAGGGTATGCTCACTGGGGAAGTTCAGTCTGTGGTATTTAAAGGTGTTCATTATGAAATGATCATTAAGACCCAGGACTTTTCCTGGATGGTTCATAGTACTTTAATGGAGGAAGTGGGGAACCAGGTAGGGCTGAAGATCCTCCCTAATGATATCCACATCATGAAGAAGGTGAGAGAAGATTGAAAAGAAAATTTTTAACAACACCTTATATGTTGTGGATGTTGATTTTTACTATTATTCCTCTGATATTGGTTTTTTACTTTAGCTTTTTTGAAAGTGGGCCAGATGGGATTAAGTTTACTACAGAGTATATTGAGAGAGTCTTTGAACCTATCTATTTAAAGGTTATATTTAGGTCTTTTGCCTTAGCCGTAATTAGTACCATCTTTTGTCTAGTATTAGGTTATCCTATGGCCATGATTTTGGCCTCTAGAGAGCTGAAAAGGCGGGATTTTCTCATTGTATTATTTGTGGTCCCAATGTGGATGAATTTTTTAGCTCGAACCTATGCCTGGATGACCTTGTTGGAAAACAACGGTATCATTAACCAGATCCTCATGGCTTTGAGTTTGCCGACAATAAGTATACTTTATACAGATAAAGCCGTAATTCTCGGTATGGTTTATAATTTTCTACCCTTTATGGTACTGCCTATTTACTCAGTCCTTAGCAAAATCGACCGTTCCATTATCGAAGCTGCTGAAGATCTCGGAGCTAACCCTTTACGGACCTTTTTCAAAGTGATTTTTCCTTTAAGTTTGCCTGGGGTACTTTCCGGGATCATTATGGTCTTTATGCCGGCAGTCACCACCTTCGTAATCTCAAGACTTTTAGGTGGTGGACAGTATATGCTCATTGGTAACCTAATTGAGCAGCAGTTTTTAACCACGGGAGATTGGGGCTTTGGTTCGTCCCTGTCCTTGATCTTAATGTTAATCCTTCTCTTAACTATGGGAATCATGTCGAAGACCGATAAGGATCGGGAAGGAGGGCGCTTCTTTTGAAATCCTTCTTAATGAGAAGTTATACCTTTCTAATTTTCTTCTTTTTATACGCCCCCATTTTAGTCCTTATGCTTTTTTCCTTTAATGAGTCTAAGTCCCGGGGACATTGGGGTGGATTTACCCTAAAGTGGTATGTGGAGCTATTTCAGGATAGTCAAATCGTTTCAGCTTTATATTATACAGTTACTATTGCTATTATAGCTTCTATTGTGGCTACTATTATCGGTACTTTAGCAGCTATTGGGCTTACCAATATGCGGGGATTACCTAAGGTAATTACCCTTAATCTTACCTATTTACCTTTATTAAGTCCCGATATAGTCATGGGTATCTCCTTGATGCTCCTGTTCATTTTTGTTAAGCTGAATTTAGGATTCCTCACCATGCTATTAGCTCATATTACCTTTAGTTTGCCTTTTGTGATTTTTTCAGTTCTGCCGAAGTTAAGGCAGATTAGTGAGGACACTTATAATGCGGCCTTGGATCTGGGGGCCACCCCTTTTGAAGCTTATAAAAAGGTTATCCTCCCTCAGATTTCCCCAGGAATTGTGACAGGCTTTTTACTGGCCTTCACTATGTCTATCGATGATTTTGTAGTAAGCTTCTTTACTACAGGTTCAGGAGTGTCCAACCTAGCCATCAGTATTTATTCAATGGCTAGAAGAGGAATTAATCCGAAAATTAATGCATTGTTAACCTTAATGTTTATCTGTATAATGTTACTATTAGTTTTTGTTAATTACAGAATGTCTAAAGAGGATAATAAGGAAAGAAGGGTGGATAATTGAAAAAACGGGTTGTAAGAAGTTTGGTGATTGGGGCTTTACTTGTAGGATTATTAGGGATTGTCGGCTGTGGTGGCTCAGGCAAAGAAAAGCTCTATGTTTACAACTGGGGAGATTACATTGATGAGTCTGTTATTAAAGAGTTTGAAAAGGAATACGATGTTGATGTAATTTATGAGCTTTTCGCTACCAATGAAGAAATGTACCTAAAGATTAAAGCAGGTACTGCCAAATACGATGTGGCTATTCCTTCAGACTATATGATCACAAAAATGCTCAATGAAGACTTGCTCCATAAAATCGATCTAAATAATATCCCTAATTATGCTGGAATCGATGATCGATTTAAAAACCTTTCCTTTGACCCCAATAATGAGTTCTCTGTCCCATATATGTGGGGAACGGTAGGAATTATCTACAACAAAACCATGGTCCAAGAGCCAGTAGATAGTTGGGATATATTATGGGATGATAAATACGCCAAACAAATCCTCATGTTAGACAGTCAGCGGGATTCTATCGCTGTAGCCTTGAAAAAACTAGGTTATTCCCTTAATAGCAGAAGCGAAAAAGAATTAGAGGAAGCTAAAGAATTACTGATTAAGCAAAAGCCTTTGGCCTATGTAGGTGACGAAGTTAAAGACAAAATGATCGGTAATGAGGCAGCCTTGGCCGTGGTCTGGTCTGGAGATGCAGTGTATATGAAAAGGGAAAACCCTGATTTAGAATATGTCATCCCCAAAGAAGGAAGCAATATTTGGTATGACTCCATGGTCATCCCTAAGACCAGCCAGAATAAAGAGTTAGCCGAAAAGTTTATCGATTTTATGTGTAGAGAAGATATAGCCTACAAAAATGCTGATTATATCGGTTACTCTACACCTCATAGGGAAGTTATGGAAATGCTTCCTCAGGAATTAGTATCGGATCCTGCTTATTATCCAGCTGAAGGAGATCTAGCTAATTCCGAAGTATTCATTGATCTCACAGATGTTTTATCAATTTATGATCGTATCTGGACGGAAGTAAAATCACAATAAATAAAAGTTTGGGGTTTTTATGGTTAGATTTATAAGAAAAAGAAAAAGACATCAGAAATATAAAGTCCCGGTCCCAACGGAAAAAGAACAATCTAAGTTAGTTATGGATATTATCGAAGAGGAATACCCAGACAGGTATGAA
>JAAZLD010000401.1 GCA_012799495.1 Desulfitobacterium sp.
AAACACTTTATGACCCTTTTAACTCCTCCTGTTGGAAAGCGCTACCAAAGATGCCTGGTCTGCAGTTATGAAAGACCTGTTAATGCCTCGGGCTGCGCATGCTGCGGTAGTATGGATGCCAAAAAGCAAACTTACCTAAATTCCCCAGAATATCCTAGTATTGAAGTAGCCATCTGTTCCGACTGTGATTCCTATTTCAAACAAGTGGATCTGAGAAATGGAATGGTGGAAGATCTACTCTGGGAAGATATCAGAACTTTGCCCCTCAACTATGCTGCTGAAAAATGGCTAGCTGAGCAAGCAGAATCTTTACAATAATCGACTTTTTCTATTTAAAAACCTTTTAAATCGTGGTATAACTATATTATGGGAATGGATGAATCCCGGTGGGTTCCGCGGACTTCAAATCCGTTGTCGGGTGGGTGATCCGGCCGAGGTAGGTTCGACTCCTACACATTCCCGCCAAGAATATCGTTACTCTAAATCTTGAAGATATTCCCATACACTTTTCGCAACAAAAATATTGTTTCAAATAAAATACAGTTAAGAAAGAATAATATAATTATGATTCAAATGGACATGAAAAGCGGCTTAAGTTCCGCCCAATTCATGTCCTTTCATATAAGGAGGAGTTGTTTTGGAGAATAATTTGCACAAAGCCTTAAGAACTATTGCTCCCATGAACGAAATTCTCGACCATGGGGAAGTCATAGCTTTGGCCCAAATACATGGTAGAACTCTACTCTCTGAGACACTAACAGAAGTCATCAATGACTATCGAGAACAACTCCATAATGACCACCTATTTAGAGATACAATGTCCCACCTCAATCGTCAGGAGGTATCTATGTATTTAATTGAGAAACTCCAATTTAAACTTAAGGAAATACATAGCACTGGCTTAAAAAAGGTAGTTAATGCTACTGGCATTGTCCTGCATACCAATTTAGGTAGAGCACCTCTTCCTTCTGAAGCAATAGATGAAATTCGCAAAGTTAATGAAGGTTACAGTAACCTTGAATTTGATCTGGAAACTGGAAGTAGAGGCTCTCGTCATGTCCATATTGAATCCCTGCTTACCCATTTAACAGGGGCTGAAAGCGCTATGGTTGTCAACAATAACGCAGCAGCAGTATTTATAAGTCTTAATACCTTAGCCAAGGAAAAAGAAGTGATTATTTCCAGAGGACAACAAGTAGAAATCGGAGGAAGCTTCCGGATACCGGATATTATTGCTTCTAGTGGTTGTACAATGATGGAAGTTGGTACAACTAACAAAACCAAATACCGAGATTACGCCCAAGCTATTTCTGAAAATACAGCTCTTTTATTAAAAGTCCATACCAGCAATTATAAAATCTGTGGTTTCACTGAAGAAGTGCCCCTCCAAGATTTAGTGCAACTAGGCAGAGAGAAAAATGTCCTGGTCATGGAGGATCTGGGCAGTGGCTCACTCTATGATTTGCGAAAAATCGGACTTACCTATGAACCGACAGTCCAGGAAGTCATAGCCAGCGGGGTGGATCTAGTGACCTTTAGCGGGGATAAACTCTTAGGAGGGCCCCAAGTAGGTGTAATTGCAGGTAAAAAGGAATTGATCGAAAAAATTAAGAATAATCCCTTTGCCCGAGTTGTCCGCTGTGATAAAAGCACTATTGCAGCTTTAACTGCCATACTTAATATCTATCTCAAACCTGAGAAGGTTGTTGAAGAAATCCCTGTACTGAAGATGCTAGCCTTAAAAGAAGATGAATTAGAGGAAAAAGCCCAGGATTTAAAGGAGCAAATCAATGCTCTCTTGGGTGATGGTTGTCAGATGGAAGTTGTCGATGTTTACGATGAAGCTGGTGGAGGCTCCTTACCAGATCTTCAGCTCAAAGGTAAGGCTATCTCCCTAACTGTAGAGGGCTTATCAGCTAATCAACTTCAGGAACTCCTGAGAAAAGAGTCAACTCCAATTATTTGCCGCATCGTCAAAGACAAAGTCCTTCTCAATGTCCGTACAATATCTAAAGAAGAATTTCCTCTCATTACCCAAGCCTTGATGAACATCATGAGGTGATTTAATGAAAAAGATTATCTTAGGAACTGCCGGCCATATCGACCATGGAAAAACATCCCTAGTCAATAAACTTACTGGTGTTAATACAGATCGTCTCGAAGAAGAACAACGCCGAGGAATGACTATTGATCTAGGTTTTGCATCATTAACATTGCCTTCAGGTCAAAATATCTCAATTATTGATGTTCCTGGTCATGAGAAATTTGTGAAGAACATGGTTGCTGGTGTTACCGGTATCGATCTAGTAATGTTAGTCATTGCCGCTGATGAGGGGGTTATGCCCCAAACTAAAGAGCATCTCGATATCCTGAATCTCCTAGATGTTAAAACAGGAGTTATCGCCTTAACTAAAAAGGACCTAGTGGATGATGAGTGGCTGGAAATGGTCATTGAAGATATAGAAAGCACTTTACAAGGTACAACTCTTGCAGGAAGCCCAATTATCACTGTCTCCTCTGTAACCGGGGAAGGAATCGCCCAACTTCTAAATACTTTAGATGAACTAACTCAAAAGGTGCAAACCAAAGAGGCCCTAGGATTGTTTCGGCTACCTATCGATAGGGTCTTTTCCATGGCCGGTCATGGAACTGTTGTAACAGGAACAATCATCAGTGGCATGATTAAGAAAGGCGATACCCTAGCAATCTACCCTTCTGGAGACACCACACGTGTTAAAGGAATTCAAGTACATAATACAAGTGTGGAAGAAGCAAGTGCTGGCGATCGGTGCGCTTTGAATCTTACCGGGGTGGAAAAGTCAGAAATCCAGCGGGGAGACACTATCGCCCCTGAAGGAGCACTAACCCCCATTTGGCTTGCCGATGCCCTAGTATATACAGTAAAAGGGAAAGGAAATCTCGTACATAATCAAAGAGTCCACGTTCATATCGGAACTAAGGAAGTCTTGGCAAGAGTCAGAGTCCTGGGAACTGAGGAAATCACCGAAGGAAGTAAAGGTTATATACAGCTGCGTTTTGAAGAGCCGGTAGTTTTATTGCGTAAAGATCGGTTTATTATCCGGAGTTATTCACCTGTTGTTACAATTGGCGGCGGTTGGATTATCTATCATCATACCAGGAATAGAAAACGTTTTGCTCCAGAAACCATGGATGCTCTCTCTATTGGGGAAAAAGGTACCGTGGAAGAATTAGTCTCTTTAATTTTAAATTCCTCGGAAAAACCCCTTAGCCTTAATGAATTATGGCAAACATTGAATATTGAACGAACTGAGTTAGAAAAAGCCCTCCAGGAGGAAATCGCTACAGGGAAACTTATTTTCTTGCAAGATACTCAAAAATACCTAAGTACCAACCAATATGAAAAACACTATAGCAAAATCCTGGCTGAGTTTAAAAATATGTATAAAAAATATCCTTACCGCTATCAAATCGATAAGGAAGAATTAAAAAGCAGAGTTTTTGACTGGCTGGACCCCAAAGACTTTGGGGCATTAATTAATGATTATATTGCCCACCAACGCTTCCTAACAGATGGAAATAGTCTTTCAGAACTAGATGGTAAGGCTCTAGCAAGAATCTTAGAAACAAAGGAAGTATCTCTTGTGGAAAAGGCCTTTTTAGCCTGGGATATTAACACAGGCAGTATTCAACAAGTTAGTAAAGAGCTCAACCTAAAAACAAAT
>JAAZLD010000402.1 GCA_012799495.1 Desulfitobacterium sp.
TAAAGTATTTAGCAGAAGAGGAAATCCCTATCCCTTCAGAAGAGTTGCATTACGAATATAGTATTGTGGAAGATAAAGAAAACAATAAACTCAAAGTACTTCTTGCCGGAATTAGGAAAAACTATCTTTATTCCTTAGTAAAGGTTTTCCAGGAATCTGGTTTTCTTGTCAAAGAAGTAAGGGTTTCTCTACTGACCTGGAAAAATATCTTAAGGCTAAATGATGAAGAAATAACTCTTATTGTATTGGAGGATAATGCCCAGATCAACTTAGTGATTTATAAAGGAGGAACTCCTCAATTGATCCGGGCTTTTGAAATTCAAAGGCTTTTATTTTATTTAGAGACTTATGATGGTGAAATCCTTGTTAGACAAATCCTTCATGGCTCAGGTAAAAGAACTGAAGAAATAGGTAAAGGTATTCAAGAGGTTTTAACTAGGCATTTAGGAAAGACTCCTATCCTGCGAGAACTAGATAAGGTGCTAGAACATTCTCCCCTGGTATCTTCTCTTTCTCAAACGTCTTCCCCTTTGCAAAGTATATTAGCAGAATATCCCACGGAAAAACTCCTTACTTGTGTGGGAATGTGTGGTATGGGTATGCCCGACATGGGAACGGTGAGGAAAGATATTTATGATATTGATTTTTGGCGTCAAATTTTTGTCTCCAAAAGAAATAAATTGCAGAAACAGATTGGAGCCTCTTTCTTATCGGTGGTCATGATAGCTATATCCTTACTCTTTATTTATTTTCAACAAGCAAGCCATGCCTTGCAAAACGAAGTTCTTCAGCTTAGAGAACTGGAGGCTAACGCAATAGAGCAGCAGGAAAACAGTTTAAGACCGCTTTATAGTTGGGAAAGGGCTGAAAGGAAAAAGACTTCAGTTGGTCAGGAGTTAGGTGCTTTACTTTCTCTAAAAAATGAAAGCCTTCAGCTCAAAAGGATTGAGATAAAAGGTACTAGTCTTTTAATAGAAGGGAATACTGGGGAGGCGTTAGTCGTACCTCAGCTATTTCATCAATTAAGAGAGTTAAACTGGATGAACATCGAGTTAGTCAATTATGAATTCACCCATTCCCCCCAAACAGAAAATAGCTTACTTCTACCCATTAAATTTTCTCTCAAAGGAGAAAAACATAAGGTGATGGAACCATGAGGGGGCTCACTAAAAGGATAGAAATCTATATAGGGGTTATGATTTTCCTTACCTGTCTCATGGCCACAGGGATCTTTTTCAATTGGCAGCAGATAATAAGTCTCCAAAAAGAGAAGGAAAATATATCTTTTCCAGCTAGTTTTACTAGGGGAAAGATAGGGGACTATCGGTTCCCTACTCTAGAGGAACTGCCGTTTATAGTAGAAGAATGTGTGGGAATTTTTGCTCAGGAAGAAATCCTGACTAGTTCCTATAACCTTCAATATATCGGGGAAGAACAAGGGGATTCATTGTACCCCAAATATGCAGTGATGAAATTTAAGGTGTTGGGTTCTTGGGAAGGGATTAAAAAGGCTTTAAAGGAGATTGAAAGTATTCCTCGGCAAAATATCCATATTAAGGAAGTGAATCTTTATGAAGAGGGAGGGGAATTTGTCTTTTGGATTCATTTTCTTGAACCTAAAGACTTAACTACTCATAGTATGAGTAGGGAGGTGAATTCTATGGGGAGTACGTGATTCAGAGGGGAGATACATTTTTCAAACTAGCCCAGAAATGGGGAGGAAACCTTGAAGATTGGCAACTAGCTAATCCCGGGATGAATCCTTTTTATTTACAAGTAGGGCAGGTTATTCGAGTACCTTCCTCCCTTCATAACCCTGGGGTAGAGCAGTATACAGAAGTATCCACTCTGAAAGAAACTGCTTATGCTGGGGAGAGTTATGATGATGTAGAAATTGAGGTTGAAGGTGTTCGTTTTCGGGTGAAGCGGATCGGGGAAAGTA
>JAAZLD010000037.1 GCA_012799495.1 Desulfitobacterium sp.
ATGCCAAAGAGAATAAAATAGGCAAATAAGCAAAGAATACTAGAGCTGGATTGAAGATTTAAATAGTTATAAGAGATTGTGGATGTCAGAATCAGATTTGAATATTGGGGAGGTAAGCAAAATGAGAGAATTTAGGCTTCTTTTCTTAATGAGTTTGTTTATAGGACTTTCCCTAGGGGTATTTTTAAATGCAGCATCAACAGCTAAAGCATATCCAGAAATGAGTCCAGATGGTGTAACTTGTACACCATGTCATGAAGAGGGTTTTGGTGAAGGAGATAAGGCACCTAAAGACAATGACACTCCTGTAGATAATGACACGCCCACAAACCAGGAACAACCTACTCAAGGGCCTGATAATCAGCAACAGGGTCCAATTCAAGATCAAAAGCAAGAACCTGGGGGAGAGAATGTTGTTGAGGATACTGCAGAAGAAGTAGCAGAAGGGGTCAACAATAATATTTATTATATTATTGGACTTCTTGTAATTGTCGCCATAGTTGCCGCACTCCTTCTTAGGAGAAGGAAATAATGATTAAGTTTTTAGCAACATATCATATGATAGCCGTCAGTTAATCTATTAAGTGCCAAGTCGGAAAAATTAAGGTTTAACGTAAGAATTGAAGGGAGCTAGCAAGAAGCTTACAACTTCTTAGCAGAAGCTCTCTTTTTGCGATTAAAGTATAAAAAGTCGAAAAAATAGTTGGCACAACTGCATCCAATATCGCTTTAGCAGAGAAAAAAACTATTCTAATGGTCAACTCATTAAGATATCAAAACCACTCTCATATATATGGTATAAATGTAGCCGCTCCTCTACACAACCAAAAGGGAGAGACTCTTGGGGCGATTAGTATTACTCAGCAGGATGTAAGCAAAGCACAGGAGACTTACTGGCTTGTTATTTATCTAAGTAGGGTTTTGGACAATCTTTATTTAGATGCTAATCAACCCCATTACGAGGAAAAGGTCAAGAAAATTATCGATCTGCTCCCTATAGGAATTACTTATCTAAATGATAATAATGGAGATATCCATTATAATGAAAAATTCTCAGTACTTACAGAATTAAGTCAGGGAAAAGAACCATCAAAACAGAGGACTCGGCAATTTCTCGTCTCTACGACTCTCTCTAAAGAAACCAGACCTAAGATCGAAGGATTATTTACTTTTAAAGATATTATAGGTAATTGCCAATCTTTAGATGATGCAAAAGAGATCGGTAAGAGAGTGGCGGAAACTTCTGTGCCTGTTCTGATATATGGGGAAAATGGTACGGGAAAAGAAATGTTTGCTCAAGCAATACATGAAAATAGCCCCCGTCGTGAAAAGCCCTTTATTGCCATCAATTGTGGAGCTATTCCCGCTGAATTAGTAGAAAGTGAACTATTTGGTTATGAAGAGGGTTCTTTTACCGGAGCTCTTAAAGGAGGCAAAATAGGTAAGATCGAAGCTGCAAATGAGGGAACTTTGTTTTTAGATGAAATCGAAAGTATGCCAGTACAAGATCAAATTAAACTTTTACGAGTTCTTTCTACTGGTAAGGTACAAAGAATAGGAAGTACTAAAGAAATTTCTGTGGATACTCGTATAATATCTGCTACGAAAAAGGATCTTCTGGAAGAATCTGATAAAGGATTTTTTAGGGAAGATCTGTACTTTCGAATCAGCACCTTTATTATTGAACTTCCACCTTTGCGTGAACGTGATGAAGATATAATGATCTTGGCGGAAGAATTTGCAACTAAATTTAGCAGAAAATATAATATGGGATATAACGTAGAGATGGAGCCAGATTTTAAAGAAGCTTTAAAGAATTATTCTTGGCGAGGAAATGTTCGGGAATTAGAGCATGCCATGGAAAGGGCCATCATTTTATTGGATAAGGATACCAAGTTAAAAGTGGAGCACTTACCTAAAAGGATTAAGGAAAATTACAATAAATATTTGGCCCAAGGTATAGTGGGGGATGTATTGTATCAATGGGATAAGAAATCAGAACAGGGGTTACTAGCTATGGCAGAGGTAATGATCATCGAACATGTTCTTAAGATTACGGGGGGTAATGTTAGTGCAGCAGCAGAAAAACTGGGTATAACTCGAAGAACCATATACAATAAGCTACAGGAGTTTCCGGAACTAAGGACAGTCCGGTAATCTATAAGATTATTCAGACCCATTCGTAATAAATTCCTCCTGCTTCGGTAATA
>JAAZLD010000403.1 GCA_012799495.1 Desulfitobacterium sp.
CACCACTTGCCAAAGCTTTTTCCCATTGCAAGTAATCTAAATGAGAAGTCTTTCCTTCTTCATCGAAGGTACGATAGGCTAAAGCAGTATCTACTCCCTGTGGAGGCTTTACGATGACAAAATAGAGTTTTGGTGCTTTTGGTAACTTTCTCAAACGTTCTCCTACTCCTGCCGCCCACTGAGTTCCTCCTCTTAAGCAAAAAGCCACATCCGCTCCTAACTCACTGGCAAACTTCTCTAATTCCTCAATAGTATAGGGGTTCCCTAGCAAATTATTTAATCCAAGCAGAGTAGCTGCTGCATCAGCACTACCCCCTCCTAGTCCTCCTTGGACTGGAATAGCTTTTTGGATCTCTATTTTGACTCCTTGAGATGTATTCAAATCTCGAAAAAAACGTTGAGCTGCTTTAAATGCCAAATTTTCCGGTCCGCTAAATTCACCACAATAGCATTCAATCTCTTCCCTTTGTAAGGTAAGACGGACAAAATCATAAATACCAATAGATTGCATAATACTTTCGAGCTCATGATAACCATCCTCACGTCTTCCTGTTATAGCAAGAGCAAGATTTATTTTGGCATAAGCGAACAATTCTAAATGACTCTGACTCATTATATAATCCCTTCCGAACGTTCGAGTTATATTTTTACTTATTATACACTATCCGTCTTCTTCCATCTAGTATATCCCATATATCTGTACTAAATTTCCTAAAGACTTTGATTTTTTGCCCTCCTAATAAAAAAATAGACATGCTTTCATGTCTATTTTTACATTCTTAGATTCCTATGCATTAGAGTGAACTTTCATCACATTTTATTACTTCTATATTAGAGAGCTTTCATCTTAGCTGTTAGAGGAACCCCTTCCTCTTGTTTCTTAAGGCGTAATTTTAACTCTTCTTCGATAGGCTCTAAATGTTCATAGAACATAACAAAGATTTCTCCTGGCTTACATGTATCTAAACCATGACAAAAGGCTTCTCGATCAGATAAAACTACTGATATTTTACGAGGATCCATACCTGCTTTAATTACCTCTTCTAATAAGATATTGGCTACTTCCCCCCTTTGCCGACCTCGCAAATCTCTATCTTCCCGCAAAATCAAGCGATTAAATCCCTTAGCCGCCACCCTAGCTACTTCTCTGATGGTTTCATCAGGGCGATCCCCAGGCACAGTGATACACCCTACTAAGGCAGAAGGTTTAAACTTCCGTAATGTATCAGCGATAGCTTTAATACCTGCTGCATTATGGCCATAATCAATAAATGTCTGAACCCCTCCGATTAAATAGGAGTTTAAGCGGCCCCGATTCCAAGTAGAGTCCGAAGTAAACTTTCCTAAAGATGTTCGGATATTTTCTGGTTTTAAGCCTAAAGCCCAGCCTACGGCAATAGCTGATAATGCGTTTTGGAGATTATGACGAGCTTTACCATTTAAAGTAATTGGTAAATCTTTAACAGCACAGATTTTATGAGCTTGATCCCCTTGACAAAGGAGGATGTTTCCCCGCCGCGCAAAAATGGCTACACCACCTAAAGCGAGATGTTTGCGAATAGTTAGGTTATCTTTTTCTACACTAAAGAAAATTACCTTCCCTTTGGTTTTACTAGCGATAGAAGATACCATTGGGTCATCACCATTAAGGATTACATAGCTATGAGGACGCACCACTTCTGCAATTAAACTTTTAACATGGGCTATATCCTCTAAACTCTCAATACCGTACTGTCCTAAATGATCATTAGCTATATTTGTTATTACAGCAACATCGGCATAATCGTACCCTAAGCCGGCTCGCAAAATTCCACCCCGGGCCGTTTCCAATACTGCTACCTGTACGTCAGGATGACGTAATACTATTTGGGCACTCTCAGGGCCAGTAGTATCTCCTTTAACTAATAGCTTCCCACCTACATAAATACCATCTGTAGAAGACATACCTACCAGCAAGTTCTGATCCAAGAGCATTTTGTTAATCATGCGAGTGGTAGTAGTCTTGCCATTAGTACCGGTGATAGAAACTATGGGTATGCGACCATTACCAGAGGGCATAACATAATCCACAATCATTTCTCCTACATCAAGAGACTCCCCTTGGCTAGGGGATTGGTGCATACGTAAACCTGGTGCTGCATTAACTTCGATAACTGCACCATCCTGCTCCATATAGGATTTTTGAATATCTTCTATAACCAGATCCACTCCAGCTATATCTAAGCCCACGATACGGGCGGCATACTCAGCTAAAGCTTTATTATCTGGATGTACTTCTTTAGTCACATCTATAGAAGTGCCACCAGTACTTAAGTTAGCACTATCTCGAAGATAAACTATTTCCTCCTCTTTTGGAATATAGGAGAGGGTTAACTCTTTCTGCTTTAATGTCATCAAAACTACCGGATCTATTTTTATTTTGGAAAGGGGTTTCTCATGATCATCCCCTCTCTCTGGATCCAGGTTGATCTTATGTACCAAATCTTGAATATTAGATTGACCATCTCCTACCACATGGGCAGGTATCCGCTCAGATCCTGCCACCATGGTACCATTAACCACTAGGAGACGATAGTTTTTTCCTTCAATATATTCCTCTATTAAAACATCCTCACCATAAGTCTGAGCAACTCTAAAGGCTGAGCGAACTTCCTTTTCGTTTTGCAACTTAAGGGTAACTCCCTTGCCCTGGTTACCATTGTAGGGCTTAATAACTACTGGTTGAGCAAGATCACGAAATCTTGCCACTGCCTCCTCTTCTGTACTAACAAGATAACCAAAAGGTACGGGAACTCCTCCTTCATGGAGTAGTTTCTTAGTGAGGCTTTTGTCACAAGCAATATCTACCCCTATGCAGCTTGTTCTATCACTCATGGCTGCTTGTACTCTTCTCTGATTGCGACCATAGCCAAGTTGAAGCAAACTACTATCATTAAGGCGTATTACAGGAATATCTCTTTTGCCAGCTGCTTCTATAATAGCTTTTGTGGATGTTCCTAGACTATGCTTCTTAATCTCATTTTTGATAGCTTCTAGTGACTTTGTGACATCAGGTTCTTCTCCCTGTAGGAGATCCTCTACCAAGGCGTAGCCTTGATAGAATCCTTCAATTCCTCCTTCTAAAGAATCGTAATTAAAGATTATTTCATAATGACCTGGTTTCTCTGGTAAAGAAAGGGTTTTTCCATAGGGAATATTTTGACCTGCTAGCGTAAGGAGCTCAATAGTCACATGTTCGATTATATGTCCTACTAATGTTCCCTCTTTTAAGCGCTCTACAAATCCCCCAGGTTTTCCCCGGGAACAATAATGTTCTGCTAAAGTGGGCAAACATTCTAATAACCGATTATTAAAGTCACCTAAGGTGTCACTTGTTCTTTCTTTCCACTCCTGGAGATCCACAACAGCCCTAATGACTGGCCGGTAACTATAGACATTGGCTCCTGGGATCCCCTGGATAGATTTTATCTCCATTGTTTTATTTGTCCTCCTTCAAAGCCCGAGAAAAGTACACCTTTTCTATTTTTACCTTTTTTCCCTACAATATTCCCATTTTCTTTAATTTCCCATATATTAGGGAGGCAAAAGCCATAGAAACTTACTTTTTCGGTACTTATAATGAAGTCCGGACCTCTGCTGTATCCATTTTAGTAATTCGTCTCTTTAGATCAAAGCAATAACCATCTGGCAAGACATGGATTTGTACTGGAGTAAGGAGCAAGCTCTGCCCCGGTGATATTTCCGATACATTAGTAGCAATAGTGGAAGAAGCGTCTACTACCGTTACTGTCTGACTGCCTACTACCGTAAAATTTCCATTAGCATAAACTAAGATAGAAGTATCCTCATCGATCCCTATACCTAATACATAAGGGTTTTGGGCAACTGCAGTAAGTAATCTCCCAATACGCCCCCTTTGAGCAAAGTGTTGATCTACTACTACCGAATTTAAAAGACCTAACCCTGGAGCCATAGCTAAAGCATCTTTCTTGGGAGTGCCCCCTTCTCCTCCTATAATCATCGTGTCTGACATAACAGAAGCCCCCGCACTGGTACCGGCTATGATGACCCCTCTTTCATATAGCTGGTGGAGAGTTCGACCTAATCTAGTTCCACCTAAAATTCCCGTAATGCGCAACTGATCTCCACCGGTAAAGAAAATTCCTGTAGCCCTTTCCATTCTTTCGCAAAGATCTTTACAATTAGCGGAAACTCTTTCTCCTATATCTAGAATCTCAACTTCTCCAGCTTCGAAATCGTAAAAGAGGTTTTTGTATTCATCACCTACTTGTTGGGGTTCTTCCGTAGCAGCTGTTAAAATCATGATCCTACTCTTCTTGCCGCCTGCTTCCTGGACAAATCTCTTTAGGATCTTACATTCCCCTTTTTTATCTTCGGCACCGCCTATGATCAATAATCTTCCTACTACATAATCATTCATACTATTCCTCCTTATGAGTTATTTTCCGCCATTTTCAACCTAGATTATTCAGATATAACCTTTAAATTTTTAACTCATAGGCTAATATTGAAGTTAGAGTAGGAAAAAGGGGGATTTAGATGGATACCCAGTCCCAAAGAAAAATCTATATTTATCGTTCTGCTCGTCTTTTAGCTCTCTATGAGGAAAATACTCTTATAGGTCATTACCCAATTGCCGTAGGAAAAGCCTCAACCCCCACACCCTTAGGTCACTATACTATTGCCGTAAAAATAATGTACCCCGGAGGAGCCTATGGTTCTCGCTGGCTAGGTCTTTCTCTCCCGGAATACGGGATTCATGGAACTAATAACCCTGCCAGTATTGGCACCCAGGCTTCTCTAGGGTGTATCAGAATGCATAATCAAGATATAGAAGCTTTATATGATCAGGTAGGAATAGGGACTCCTGTAATTATTGTTGAATAGTCTATCGACCCTGATATAAGGGGTTCCATTAAAGAAGTAGCTTATTATACAACGTTCACTCATCGCTCCAGGCTAGGGAACTCGTTTTCGTAGCAGCGAAGCCAAACCTTAGGGTAGTACCTGAAGTGAACCACTGGCTTCGCTAATGCTACGAAACCTTCGTTCCCTTGACGCCTTCTCGCGAAAATCGTTCACTTTTGTATAATAAGCTATATGATCCAAAGCCTCTACAAAGCAATAGCTCTCTGCTTTAATACGGACTCCGAGGATACCCACGGCGGAGTTGCCCACGGGTTTCTATTCCACCTACTCCATCAGTTCCAGTAACAGTATGGCGGATAATATCTTTTAAAGAAACCATACGATCTATGGGGGTATAGGCTATTCTTTCCACAATAAACACCGGGTCAAAAGCATGAATTAAGGTCCGTTTAGGAGAGGAAGCAAAGTTGGCCCCGGCAGCAATTATAGCTTCATAATTGGACTGACAGGCTCCTGCAAATATCACTAAAGCATCCCGGTTAGGCTGAAAGCGCCGTGCTTCATGAACTGATTGAACAAAAAAGCGTGAACTTCGATAACTATCAAGACTTTTAAAATCCTTTTTTCCTTTGAGAAAACCATCATGTCCTGTCAATACCAAAATATCTGTAGGGTTTTCTCGGAGAATTCGGTATATCTGTTTTGGCTGTTCCTTTTCTGAGATGCAAATACCTTTCGCCTCTAACCCTAACTGTTGGTATGTCTTAATACATTGGGTCAGATACTCTTCATCTCCATCTAGATGGAGGAGTCTGCCTGGTATCTCATAATATTCGTCCTCACTTTCTTCAATAACTTTACGCTGATTCACAACTACTTTTAATTTGTTATAAATATCCCTATAATCTTCCCTTTGATAATGGGCAACTTCTGCTGGATTTTTCAAAACCAAATCCTGGAGTGGTGCATCGGCTATCAAACGCAAATTTATTCCTTTTAAGATAGCAATTCGTTCTCCCCGGATAGAATAGATTTGCTCTATACGAAAAAATAAGTCTTGTTTATGGGAACGTCTAGCTACAATATCACCGACTTTTAACATTATTTCCCCTCCTTCTAGCTTTTCACTATATCTTATGACGAAAGAGGGGAAAGGGCATATAAATAATTTTAAAGAAAGCTTTCCGAGGAGGGGAGGGCATGTATGATATAGTAATTCCAGCCAAAAACGAAGAGAAAAGCATCCTTACCGTATTGGCCACCGTATCACAGCTCCCCTTACGCCATGTTATTATCGTGATAAATGGCTGTACGGACAAAACTCTTGACTTAGTCCGCTCTGTTCCCGATAAACGAATTCACACCATCTATTTTACTGAGGCTTTAGGGATAGATATTCCCCGGGCTATAGGAGCCCTTTACGCCCGCTTCTGTAACACAAAAGGAGTTCTTTTTTTAGATGGAGATATGGCAGGCAATATTTTAGGAGATCTAATAAAATTACAGAATGCTTTAGAGGAAGGAACAGATATGGCCTTAACAAACTGTTACCCCTATATTACCCATCGGGCAAAACTAGCTAAACTTGTTCTTCGCTATCGAGGTAATCTAAATAAAGAATTGGGATATTTTCAGGTATTAGGTAACGCAACTCCTACCCATGGCCCACACGCCTTGTCAGCAAAGGCATTAGCCCTTATTCCCCCTGAAGCCATCGCTATTCCACCTTTATCCCTAGTCTATGCGAAAAAAAATAACCTAAAGGTTTCTGTTGCTACATCTATTCCCCATCAAGATTTAAAATCTCCTCGCAAACACCGCCGTCACGCTCGCCTCATTGCTGAAACCATTATCGGAGATTGTGTCATGGGTCTGACTCTAGCTCACAATGAAGAAATTAGTCGTTCTCTAGGAAAACACTCAATGCTGGGCTACCATCCTGAACGCCGTTTTGATATTTTAGAACACTGGGCCAAGAGTTTATCCCCTTCCTAATCCTTTGTTAACCACTATTTATCTATGGTTAATCCTTGGTCAACCTTTTGCAACCTGCTATAATAAAATCAGCCTGTCCTCTTAGAGGCAGGCTGATTTTTTATGTGAGGTGCTCTTCATGAAATCTCGTCTTTGGTTTGTGGACTTTTTACGAACCCTAGCCCTTTGTCTAATGGTTCTCTATCATCTAATTTATGATCTGGATCAATGGACCAATCTTAATGTTCAAGTAAATACTCCTTTTTGGTTTGTTATAGGGAAAACTGCCGCCTTACTCTTTATTTTTCTATCAGGCTTTAGCTATGGGTTAAGCAAAAGTACCTTAAAAAATAGTTTAAAGATACTTTTCTTTGCTTCTATTATTACCCTGGTAACTTATGTATTATTTCCTGAACAATATATTCGCTTTGGCATTCTGCATTTTCTCGGCACTATGATGCTCCTCTTTCCGATCTTCAAAAAAATCCCCACCCCAATTCTCGGCCTTGGGGCATTAATTGTTTTTACTTTCTCCTTTATCATCTCAGATATCTTAGTTGAAGGACCTTGGCTTTTACCTTTGGGGTTCATGTATAGGGGCTTCGTAACTATGGATTATTTTCCTTTAATCCCTTATAGTGGAGTAACTTTTCTAGGGATAATTACTTTTCGCCTTTTAGAACCTAAGTTAAAAGAAAAAAGAAGCTCCCTTCCTCATGATCAAACACAAGTTAAGAAGCTTCATTCCTCTGTTGCTTGGATTAGTAGCCATTCTTTGCTGATCTATTTAATTCATCAGCCAATTTTATTAAGCATTATCTTTATCCTTAAAAAATTTACTCCTAAATTCTAATTCCTAAACTCTAACTCCTAAACTTTAAACTTTCGCAAGAGTGCCTCCATATCTTCTGTCATATGGGAAAGCAATTGACTAGAAGAAGAGATTTCCTCTACTGTCGCAGTTTGCTCTTCAGTGGATGCAGTAGCACTCTGAGTTTGTTCTGCAATGGCTTTGCTGATCTCCTCTACTTGTTGGACAGAACCAATAATACGCTCATTACCTTCGGCTATTTCTGTAATTTCATGGGAAATTGCCCCTACTTGTTCTGTCACTTCCTGGATGAGTTGGACAATCTCTTCAAAGGCTAAACCAGCATTACTAACTACTTTTGTCCCTAGGGCTACCTCCTTTGTTCCATCTTGCATAGCTAATACTGCATTTCTTGTATCCCTTTGGATTTCAGTGATCAATTGGGCTATTTGTTTAGCAGCTATTTGGGATTGTTCTGCTAATTTGCGAACCTCTTCTGCTACCACAGCAAAACCTCGTCCCTGTTCTCCCGCCCGAGCTGCTTCAATGGCAGCATTAAGAGCTAATAAATTAGTCTGATCCGCAATTCCTGCTATAGTCTCGACTATCTGGCCAATTTCTTGAGACCGTTGCCCCAGTTCTTCTACTAAAAGAGCTGTATGGCTAACAGACTTCTGAATATTATCCATTTGTCTCACAGTCTCTTCGATAGAATCTTGACCATTTGTAGCAGCCTGAGCTGTCCCTTCTACAGATCTAACCACATATTCTGTATTCCTTTGAACATGATCCATACCAGCAGCCATTTCTTCCACTACAGCGGCAACATCACTAACGGCCTGCATCTGACTTTCAGCTCCCTGGGCTACTTCCATAATAAGAGCTGTTACTTCATTAGAAGCTTGAGCTGATTGATCCGCCCCAGAAGATAATTGTTGGGAAGAAGAAACTAAACTTTCGTTAGCCGCTGAGACCTGACTTACTAATTCAGCTAAATTATTTTTCATTTTATTAAAATCAAGAGCCAATTGACCAAGCTCATCCCTAGAGTCAACTATAATTTCCTCGATGTTTAAATTTCCTTGAGCGACTTCTCTGGCTCCTTGAGCAACCTTAATTATCCGACTAGATATCCGCTGACTAATCACATAGCCAAGGAATCCTACAATTATCAAAGACACTAAAATAGCTATAACTATCTTATTAATATCCCTTAACATTTCCTGATGATAAAATTCCTCTTTGGCAATCACTTTGGACTCTATATCATCTACCCAATTCCCTATCCCAATAATCCAATCATAAGGAGCAAAATACAGGGTATATCCTCTCTTAGGCTTAGGTTCTGTCTCATTAGGTTTAGGGAATTCGTAATTAGTATACCCTCCTCCTTCCTGCATGCCATTTTTAATAAGCTCCTGTATATAAGGAAAGCCATTAGGATCTACTGCATCAATTCTACTTTTACCTTCGGAGTCCGTACCCAAATACACTACATTTATTCTCTGGGAAGTATCAACCCAAACATAATTCCCATCATCAAACCTTAACTCTCTTAATAATTGGGCAGCTTTAACTTTCCCTTCTTCCTCTGTCAATGATCCTTTTTGTTGTTCTGCGTAAACATTCTCTACCAGACTATAAGCCATTTCAACACTGGTTTTAAGTGAGCGATCGTATTCTTCATATAAGGTCTGACGATATTCCTCTATATTATGTTCCGCAAGTATTATTTGGCCATAAATATTATAGCCACCTAATATAATAGCTATTAAAAGTGAAACTACTAAAAAATCAGAATTAGACGATTTCGTATACTACCCAAACCTCATCCTCCATCCCCTCATTATTGTATTTACTCATAATAATATGTATAGTACTAAATTTACCCGGATCCTAATTATACCTGTTATTTGGATAAATTGGTATATAATTATAATAGTAACAAGTATTTACCAGGCGATTTGTCTATACAACTTCACCTAAACCATTGAAAAGACTTCACTGGTAGTGTAAAATTTGATAGGGGCCATTATTATTTTATAATACCTTTATTTTTTACCTCCTATTATTATCTAAAAATTTAACTAAATCAATAAGGATTCAATATAATTTTTAGAATTATAGTTTTTTATGTGAAAAAAGTGATATTATAATTGAAAGAATTGTCCCAATTGTTATACAATTGGGTTGTTAGGTTTGCTTATTTTAAAGATATATTTCTTTAAAACAGGAATTATCTATATTAATAAAAAGATACTCTAAAGAGAAGGGAAAGGGATAGTATGGAGAATCGTTTTAAACAATCCTTATTGGACCCCAATACCTTATCGGTAACTTGGGAAGTTGTGCCTGGGAGAGGGGCACGGGAAAAAGCTCAAGAAAACGCTCTCCTC
>JAAZLD010000404.1 GCA_012799495.1 Desulfitobacterium sp.
GTGGGTAGTTATCGGTAGTTGGTTTGCTGTAATGTGTACCCAAACTCTTTCTCTTCAAGGGATCGTCCAGATTTCTTTAAGTGCTAAAGATGCGAAGACTGCCCGTAATGGGTTTATTATCGGGGGACTTTTAATGTTGCCTGTAGGTTTCCTGGCGGCGGTCATGGGGATTGCTGCTAAGGGGATGTACCCTGATATGAGTGCTACTTTAGCTTTACCCCAAATGATCATGTCCTTATCTCCTGTCTTAGCAGGAATTACCCTAGCTGCTTTGTGGGCGGCTGATGTCTCTACAGCAGGGAGTTTGTTGCTAGGTTCGGCAACCTTGTTTTCCCAGGATATTTATAAACGCTTTATGAAACCAGAAGCTGATGGCAAGCATTTAATGCTGGTTACAAGGCTATCTGTTCTTATCTTAGGAATACTCACCTTTATCCTGGCCCTAACTATTAGTGGAATCCTCAAAACCATTATGATTGGCCTGAGTTTGACAACAGCCTTTAGTGTGGTTTTCCTCTTTACAGTTTTTGCTCCCGGGCTCGCTCGGAAAAACTCCGCTTTCTACACAACTCTGGTAGGGATAATCGGTATTGTAGCTTGGCAGTTTATCCCCGCCCTTCAGATCTTCCCCCATGTGATCTATTTAGAGTGGATCCTTTGTGTAGCCACTTTCTTATTAGTACCTCTTTTTGATAAGCAACCTATTAAAAGTCCAGCTGAAGTTCCAGTAGGGTAGTCACGAGATTTTTGAGCAGGAAAAGCGGGTGCAAAAGGGCTGGTTTCCTAGGAATCCTAATGGAAATGGGTAAGTAGATGAAGTAGATGAAGTAGATGAAGTAGATGAAGTATGCTAATAAGGTTAGTAATAAGATAAGTGGAAATGGCTAGTGGAAAAGTGATTCAAAATGCTAGAAGAAATAAATCCTTAAAGAGTGTGTAGTAAAAATAGTAAGTCTTAAAAAAGTGAGTCTCAAAAAAAGTGAGTACGAAAAGCTAAGCAGTAGGATAAGTAGAAATCAATGTCAAGAAGCTAAAGCTGTTGCCAACAGGAAATTCCTGGTGCAACAGCTTCTCTTTGTTTGAGGAGTCAAACAAGGTCTATAAAGATTTTTGGAGTCTAGGGGTCAGAGAGGTCTAAGGGGTCTAAAGGGTTTTAGGGGTCCATGAGTTTAAAGAGACTTTAGAGTTAATAGAGTTTGGGAGGGGGAAAGGGGCAAGAAATTAAGAATCTATCTTAAATTATTCTAGAAGTATATTGTCTATTGAGTTTAGAGTGTTAGTAATTGGGTAGATAGTTTTTTAGAAATAATAATAATTTTAGTGCTAAGACTTAGGTTAGTAGGCTTTTTGGGAGATTTGTAGAATTATTTTTCTTGTGTTAAACTTTGATGAGAAATATACGCAGCAGAAAGGTGAGGGAGTACATGGATCGTTTTTTAGTACGAGACCTCTTCGGAATTGAAGGATTAAATATAGCCTGGTATGGGGTGATTATATCTTGCGCTATTTTGCTAGGGGTAATCTTAGCTAGCCGGGAGGCGGAAAAACAAGATCTTCGAGGGGACATGGCTATTGATTTACTCTTTTATATCCTCCCTTTAGCCCTCATCGGAGCGAGGGCCTATTATGTGATTTTTCAGTGGGAACAATATGCCGGAGATTTATCCCGGATCTTCGCTATCTGGGAAGGGGGCTTGGCTATTTACGGCGGTATTATCGGTGGGGCCATTGGTGCTATAATTTTTGCCAAAGTAAATAAATTTCCTTTCTGGCGCTTGGCGGATCTGGTTATTCCCAGTGTAATTCTCGGTCAGGCGATTGGTCGCTGGGGCAACTTCATTAACCAGGAGGCTTTTGGTAATTTAGTGACAAACCCTAGTCTTCAGTTCTTTCCCTATGCAGTTTATATTGATTGGTTAGGGGAATGGCATCAAGCTACTTTCTTTTATGAAAGTATGTGGAATTTGGGTGTTTTTGCAGTCTTACTGTACTTCCGGAGAAGGACCAAGTTCAATGGTCAGCTTTTAGCTACTTATTTTATAGGGTATGGTTTGGGAAGAGTATGGATCGAAGGCTTGCGGACCGATAGTTTATTCTTACTGCCCGGCTTGAGAGTTTCCCAAGCTTTATCGGCAGTTTTGGTTTTGATAGGAATTCTGA
>JAAZLD010000405.1 GCA_012799495.1 Desulfitobacterium sp.
CATAAAGATGCTAATCTTAAGGTGGCTGCCAAACGCACTGCTTGGGGTAAATATATCAATGCTGGGCAAACCTGTGTAGCTCCAGATTATGTCTATGTCCACCGCAAAGTAAGGGATGAGTTTTATCAGGAGCTAAAGAAAGCCATTGTGGACCTTTATGGTAATGATCCTTTAAAAAATCCCGATTATACTCATATTGTCAGTGAGAGACATTTTGATAGATTAACTGCTTTTCTTAGTAATGGGCAAGTTCTGCATGGTGGAGGATTTGATAGGGAGAACTTGGTGATTGAACCAACTGTTCTGACTGGAATTACGTGGGATGACCCAGTAATGGGGGATGAGATTTTCGGGCCAATTTTGCCTATTATGGAATATGAAAAACTAGAGGAAGTCATCGAAGGAATTCATAATCATCCGAAACCTTTAGCCTTATATTTGTTTACAGAAAACTCAGGAGTTGCTGACCAGGTATTAAAGGATGTAACCTTTGGGGGAGGGTGCATCAACGATACAATTTATCATCTAGTATCTCCCTACTTGCCTTTTGGCGGAGTGGGAAGTAGTGGCGTAGGATCTTACCATGGGAAAAAAAGCTTTGAGGAGTTCTCCCATATGAAGAGTGTTCTTAAGCAGACCTCTCGCTTTGATCTGCCCATGAGGTATCCAAATATGAAAAATGGGCTAAAACTAATTAAGCTTTTTATGAAATAGATAGTACTGGGAATCGCAATAAAAGGAATTTTGTTACTCCTTGGAGAAATGAATAGAATGTTATCGAATATCTATAGAGAATACAGATGCAGTAGAGAATATAGATTTTTGTCGATAATACAGATGTCCATAGAGAATACGGAATGAAATTTGGCAGAATACTAAAAGGAAGGAGCAGTTTATCATATATCCACAACACTCTGTGTTCCTTCCAGATTAACCAAGTCCCTAGAAAAAATTAGCCCTGTTGTATATAGTAAGATTAGTAAAAGGTACTCTAAGGAGGTTTACGGAATATGAGTGACGATATTCAGTTAAAATCCCATTATGAATTGGCCATTGTTGGTTGTGGGCCGGCGGGGATGTCTGCAGCCTTAAATGCTAAAATCCGCAACAAAGACTTTATTCTCCTCGGTGGTGATTTTTGTAGCCCCAAATTGGCTAAAGCGCCTCATGTAGATAATTACCTGGGTTTTTCCAATATTACAGGAGAAGAGTTAAGGCAAAACTTTCTTAAGCATTTAGAGGATATGGAAATCCCTATTGTCCCCTTAAAAATTCTAAATGTCTATCCGGGACCACCTTTTACTCTTATGGGTGCTAATGAGTCTTTTACCGCTGATGCGGTGATCTTAGCAACGGGAGTATCCCCCACCAAGCTTTTACCTGGTGAAACAGAACTTTTAGGCAGAGGGGTAGGGTATTGTGCAACTTGTGATGGGCCTCTTTACAAAGGGAAAAAAGTAGCTATTATTTCCTATAGTAAAGAGGGAGAAGGGGAAGCCAACTATATGGCGGAAATTTGCTCAGAGGTAATATATATACCTTTTTACAAAGATGTAGGTCACCTCGATCCCCGAATCATTCAGAAAAAAGGTCGGCTCAAGGAAATAACCGGCGGTATGAAAGTGGAGAAATTAGTCTTAGACAATGAGGAAATACCAGTAGATGGTCTCTTTATTTTGCGGGAAACTCTACCAGCGGAACAGATCGTTCCTGGTTTAGAAATGGATAAAGGAGCAATCTTGGTCAACCGAGATTTGGCAACTAATATACCAGGATTATACGCTGCAGGAGATTGTATAGGTCAACCCTATCAGCTGAATAAAGCTGTAGGAGAAGGGGGAATTGCTTCTCTTAGTGCTATTAAGTTTATTGATGAGATGAAGAAGTAGTGAGTGCCAAAAATTATATAACGCTCGCTCCACGCGTGGCGGAATCATTCGTTTATATATAATTTGCTGCGCTTGTGGGTCGAAAGAAGAGCAAGTACGTAGCGACTTAGCTAATGGGTCGTGCAGCAAATTATATAACGCTCATTCGTCGCGTGGCGGAATCATTCGCTTTTATCTAATTTGTTACGCTTGTGGGTTAAAAAATAAAGGGAGAGGATTCATTTTGATGAATCCTCTCCCTTTATTTTTTTGCTACCTTAATGTCAGGCGAATGGTATAGATTAAATATTTTGTTGACAATAATAGGCAAGTAAGTATATAATCTTATCATACCCCATGGGGGTATATACATATCCAATTAAAAGGAGAGATTTTATGGGTTGGGGATTGTTCGGTTTTAACCGTAAATATAGAATTAGTCCGGAAGAAGGTAAGGAGCTTTTAGATTCCAATAACGGAGTTATCCTTTTGGATGTGCGGACTCAGGAAGAGCATAAGGCTATTCGTATTCCTAAAAGCAAACTTATCCCTTTAGGTGATTTAGAGACAGAAGTAGCGAAAAAGCTAAAGAATAAGGATGCTGAGATCTTAGTATACTGTCGGAGTGGGAGCCGAAGCGCTACTGCCGCGAAGATTCTAACCAAATTAGGGTATACAAATGTGAAAGATCTAGGGGGGATTATTCGTTGGCCCTATGAAACTGTCTCGGGAAAAAAGTGAAAAACTGCGGAGCCTTTTATTCCTAACATGTATAAAAGGCGAGATTGAAACTTATAAGCTGGAGGGGAGAGTAATGTCTGCCTTTATCTTAGATAAACTTTGTCGAGGTTGCCAACGTTGTGTTCGCGCTTGTCTCCAAGATGCTATTAAAATGACTGCTAGTGTAGCATTTGTAGACTCTGAAAAATGTATAGAATGTGAAGAATGTATGGAAGTTTGTATGCATGGGGCAATAACTTTTGTAGAAGGGGCTAAGGTGGCTTATGGTAAATGAAGCAATAGAGAAAAGACAATTACAGTTAAGGCTAACAGAATTACGGGACAAACTTGCAGACTTAAAAGCTCGTTGGCCAGCCCATTCATTAAAACCGAGCCTGATAATGGAACTTGAGGAACTAGAAGAGGAGATAGAGATAATCGAAGAAAAGTTAATTCGTATGGTCTAGAACATAGCTTTCCAGCCATTTTTTTACCTTGCAGGACAAAAGAAATCTATAGATATCTTCTCCATTGGATAAATCATAACCACTAATCTCACTAATCTTTTCCAGACGATAGCTAATGGTATTGCGATGGACAAAAAGGTGCTCAGCAGTTCTTGAAACACTACAAGCACACTGGGCATACTGGTAAAAGGTTTTCAAATAATCTGTATTGTTTTCTTCATCATATTTTTGTAATTTTATATAACCTAGATCGCAGAAGTTATTAAGATTGGCTTTCTTGGCAACTTCCCCTATAAGATGATATGGAGCAAGATCATCATAAGGATGGATAAACTTTTCCAGGCGAAGGGATTCCCCCACAATATAGGCAGCTATTGCTTGTTGATAATATTGAGATAGTTCAAAGAGCTGATCGAAATTTCTACTCATGCCAGCTTTCAAATTATTATCTTTAAGGACACGGGAGATATTATTTAAACTACTTTCGTATTCTTTTTGGTTATCGAAGTTTAATAGGAGGACAATATTATCTTTAAAGGTTACAGTTGTAGCATAAATAGTTGCGTGTTCAAAGTTCTCCTGTAAATAATCAAGATAGTAAATGTTAATATCGTCCTTAGATATGGGAATATGGAGGACTGCGAAATGTTCTTTAGTTTTCCATTGAGCTAAGATTAAACGGTGGTGCATATAATAAGGACTATGAATCCTCTCTCCTAATAAATCTGTAATTAAACCTTTATATATGGCAGTGGCCCTGATATTATTTTCGGGGTCATTTTTTAATTCTAGGGCAATGAGGTTACACAAGACATCAACTATTTCCACATGAAAGCTTTCAATGGGCTGGTTGTAAGCCATTACCCCTATATAAGCCACATCTTTACCATCAATCACAGACTTACCCAAAATGCGGGGTACTCCAGTTGAAGAAAAGTTGTCTACAATAATGGGTTTCTTACGGGAGTTTAGCTTAAATAATAATTCTTCATCCTTAAACTTAGCAATAAGCTCATTACTGCAATATCCGTA
>JAAZLD010000038.1 GCA_012799495.1 Desulfitobacterium sp.
GGAATAAAGTTAGCTGTTTCCAGAAATAAATTATTGGTCCCACCAAGGGGCAAACACCACCCGATTTCTCCCAGCACCTTTAGCCTGATATAAAGCCCTATCTGCAAGCTTAAATAACTCCTCATAAGAAGAATTCCGATCCGGAATAGTAGAAGTAACTCCTATGCTAATGGTCACATATGGACTAGCTGAAGATTTTCTATGAGGAATCATTTGGGATTCCACTTTTTCCCGCAGCATTTCAGCTATTTTTAGGGCATCATTTTTCTTTGTATCCGGTAAAAGAATAATGAATTCTTCCCCACCATAACGAGCAGCTATTGCTGAAGAAGATAAGGAATCTTTAAGAATTCCGCTGATTTTAACCAGACACTCATCTCCAGCCTTATGGCCATAGAAATCGTTGAACTCTTTAAAATGATCAAGATCCATCAGGATCAAGGAAAGAGGGCTTTTAGATCGCAAACACCTGCGCCATTCTCTTTCTAAAGCCTTATTATATTTGCGTCGATTCCATAATTCTGTTAAAGGATCCATAAGAGTGAGCTTTTTCAAGGAGCGATTGGCTTGTTCTAATTCCTTTTTCTGCTCTTCCACTTTTTTATTTAACTCTTCCAGTTCCTTGGTCCTTTGAAGTACCAAATCATCCAGATGGGTATTTATTTCCGTCAACTCTGCACTGAGAACTTCTTCTTTTTGGAGAGAGTCAGAGAATTTTTTTGCTAAGGTTAAGGAGTTGGTTAAGGCAAAAACCAATTGGCCTGCTGAGCTAAGATTGCCAGTTCTAATGAAAGTCTTTAGAAAAGGGGTTCCCCCGTCATTCAGCCAGATACTGTGGAAAATAACATCATTTAAACTGGTTAACAACAAAGCCAAGGCGCCAAAGGAAATCAGTATGCTCCCTTTTTCTTTTGCTATGGTAAGTCTCCCCAGGGCAAAAGCTATATAGAAAATGGCCAAGACTGTCCCAATCTGATACACAGGGTTTAAAGCCGTAAAGATTCGGGCTGGAGTAAGGAGAAGGATCAAAGTAAAAACAACGGCGATGATTTGAGCTAGTTTAATTATCCTTCGGTGAAAATACTTGGGGTAAACGCTTCGAAAATACATCAACATAAAGGGTACCCCTAAGTAATAGGTCAGGGTCTGGATCTTATGGGCTATCTCCCAGCTAAAATCCGGGAACAAAAATATAAAGAACCGCTCACCAACGATAAAAGTCCTCAAACCAATCAAGAGACAAAATAAGCCAAAGCATAATGATGCAATACTCTTCTTCCGAAAAAAGAATAAGGCTAGATGATAGATTCCGATAATCATCAAACTGCCAAAGACGAAAAACTCCCTGGCTAAAGCTTTATAGCGCAAACTGAGAATTTCTCTTTCAGTGCCAAGTTGGATATTCTCTAACATTCCGCCACTACGATGATAAAAATTAGAGACTTTGATTAATATTTCATTGCTCCCTGCCTGAGCTTGGAAAAAGGCCACTTGAGGAAGATATTGGGGGGTCATAGTTTCTCGAGTTTCACCTACTTTTCCCCCTGTAGCAATTAGTTCCCCATTAACCCAAAATTCATAAGCGGTAAACATTCTCGGGATTTTCAAGGCTAACCTGGCATTTTCCTTGGTCAAAAGTTCTAACCTATAAGTTCCATACCCATCTCCAGTCTGCCGGCTGTTTTCCAGGTATTTATTCCAGGACCCAGGAACTTGAATATAGCCATTGGTCCCTTTTTCCCCTGCTCCAGGAGTAAGGAATTGTCCCCAATAAAATTCCCATTCCCCATCCAAAGCAATAACATTATCTGCAAATTCTCCCTGGGTTAAATCCAAAATTCCCCCTTGGGCTTTTGGTTTACTGGCGGATTTATATTCGGAGCACCCACCTAGAAGGAGTAAGATCCCCACTAGAGTAATGACAAAATACGTAATTTTTGACTTATTAAATATATAAAATCATGCCCGATCACCCTCTGGTTAATTTTCGGTTCTTTCGGATAAGTGATGGATACCTAACGCTGGCTATATTATAACAAATTATTTGTATTAATTATTTAATTCTAGCTATTTTAAAAGGAATTTTTTAATTAAAGGCCAGCCTCCTATTTAATACCAGCCTCCTTATGATTTTAGAAAAACGAAAGTCTCTATGGGCAAAAAGGGAGGAAGTATGTCTAAGAATGTAGAATTCTGAAAAGACACAAAAACAGCAAAGGGGCATCACAATGGAATTAATCATTTTATTATGGATCGGATTTATGGCCACTGCTTTTGTTATTGCCAGAAAAAATCATCAGAAAACAGAAGAAAAAATGAAAAGGCTTGGGGAAGGGGTCAAAAAGATGTTTGAGACCTTTAATAGCCTTCCTCCGGAAATCCAAGAAGAGTTCTATGATGTTATCGATGAAAACCAAAAGAAACGGATCGCAAGAATTAACCATTCTATACTTGAGGGTAAAGAAATTCGGGTACATAAATTGAAGCCTAGATTTCGGCAGGCTATTCAGGAACTATATCAATGGTTTATGAAAAAGAATCTAGAAACCAATTTTAAGATTTACTCCGCCCTTAAAAATGAGCACCAAGAAGCTATTAAAATGCAGCTTAAACCTCGCAGTCGCAAACTCTTTGCCAAGGTTTATGAACTCTATAATGTGGCAGGGGCTGTTCCCTATAGTAATATGAAAAAGATCTTACAATATGGCTTCTTAGCTACTTTTTTAACTAATATGGAAGACTTCCGGAATAATTTCATGGATTTGAGTAGACAAACCCATGACCTCCTCAATGCAACAATGAGTGCCTCCCTTGATACACAGATGTTGAATATGGATGAGATGAATACCTTTAATGCCTTTGACAATATGCAAAACACTATGCAAGAGAATTTCCATAGCCTGCTGGATGATCAATTCCACCAATTCTCCTTAGATGAAGCTTGGAAAATCGTAACCCCCTTTGACCATGGGGGATATGTCATGGGGCCTGGCTTCAACCCCTCTGATACAATGGCCCATGAGGCTCAAATGGAAATGACTCAGCAAATGGATATGATGAATGAGATGATGATGAACCAAATGATGCTTGACATGACTCAGCAGATGGACATGATGAATAATATGATGCACCAAATGGATCTCATGAATGAAATGAATAATATGATGGACATGAATATGATGAACGATATGAACCATATGAACCATATGAACCATATGAATGATATGCATAGCCATCATTCTCATGATATGTAAAAAAAGTGAGCCAGGGGGACAGGTCAAATGGCACGCCTGCGTGCCATTTGACCTGTCCCCCTGGCTCCCCCTGGCTCACTATAAATCTTTCGAGAAAATCTCAGTATAAACCAACTTCCCGGAGATATGTTCGCTTTTCATCAGTTCAATTGAATTCACAGGGATCTGAATTTCGGCGATGGATTCCTTCAGTTCCTGAGGATTGAAAGTCTCTCTTAACCTAACCTTGCGCCCCAGGGTAATATGGGGTCGATATTTTCGATCTTCCAATTCAAAATCTCTTTCCAAAAGGAGCTGATGTAGTTCCTTTTGGATAGCCATTAAAGCTTGATTTTTGGCAATCCCTAGCCAAA
>JAAZLD010000406.1 GCA_012799495.1 Desulfitobacterium sp.
CTATACTGAGGATTATGAATCTGTTCTTTCTGCAAAAGGAAAGAATGCCCAGTTCATTCTCGATGGCATGGAATTAGAACAAGAAAAGAACTCCTTTACCATCTCTGGTGTTACCTATAATCTTAAATCTGTGGGAGAGGCCAATCTGGTAGTCTCCGCTGACAATGATAAAGCTATCGAAGCTGTTAAAGATTTTATCAACTCCTATAATGCTATCTTAGAAAAAATCAACGGAGAACTTAATGAACCTAAATATACCAAATACCTTCCCCTTACTGATGAGCAAAAGAAGGAATTAAACGAACATCAGATTAAAGAGTGGGATGAATTAGCTAAAAGCGGAATGCTTCGTCGTGATACAATCCTCCAAGACATCGTCTTCAAGATGAGACAAGATATTTCTACAGCAATTAGTGAGGTAGGAGGCAAGTATAAAGCCTTATCTGCTATTGGTATCAATACCGGAGATTATTCGGAAGGTGGTAAGCTTTATCTTAATGAAACAGCTCTTAGGGAAGCTTTAGAAGAAGATCCAGATGTTGTATATCGACTTTTCGCTTCTTCCGGCGATGACTATAACTCTCAAGGGGTGGCTATGCGCCTTTATGATACCTTAAAAGGCTCTATGGATAGAATTAAAATTGTAGCTGGTACCACTCCCTCTCTGGTAGGTGATACTGAAAGCTTCCTAGCCAAACAAATCAAGGATTATGAAGACAGTTTAGACAGAATGGATTACCGTTTGCAGAGGGTGGAAGAACGTTATTACAAGCAATTTGACGCCATGGAATTAGCCCTTAGTCGCCTTACTCAACAATCTAACTGGCTCTTCTCCCAGTTTGCCGGCTAGTATATTATCCGAAATAAAAACCGAAGGCTCTTTAACAAAAGGGCCTTCGGTTTACTCATGCTTCTGCTTAATTCTTAGTCACATCCTCCAAAGGAGAAACCATTAAAGGTCTTCGGGTCTTTAAATCCTGGACCATCCTCGGGAAATGACACATAAAGATTTTTTAAGTCAGAGCTTTGGCATGAGGGACAAACTTCATTTTCTACATCAGACATAGAAGTTTCCAATTTGAATTCATGTTTACAACTATTACAGACCATGGCGAATTCTGGAAACTTCTTTAGAGATTCTTCATCTACATAGAATCCACCGCCACAACCTGACTGGCTACAATCAAATGTTTCACTATTACAAGAATTACAATCAAATTCTTTTGAATTCATCATTCCCTTTCTACCTCCTATCTTCACAGCTATGGCTATTGCTAAATTTACCTATACTCATATAATGCAAAGTTTGTGCCATTAGTTTCAAATGCTCGAAACCTTATAAAATGAGGGTTTAGGGAAGGGAATGGCTTAATCTGAAATCACTCAATTTGAGATTTTGTCGCAAAATGACATTCTTAGTTGAAACTTCCCATGAAGGTACCGTTAAATTTTCTATTCTCTTTAAATCCTGGTCCATCTTTTGGGAAAGAGATTTTGATGTTTTTTAAGTCAGAGCTTTGGCATGAAGGACAAACTGCCTTATCTATTTCAAACATGGAGACTTCCAGTTTGAATTCGTGCTGGCAGCTTTTGCAGAGCATGGTGAATTCGGGAAACTTATTTAGAGACTCTTCATCTACAGGATATCCACCACAACCGGAACCATCGTTGCAGTCAATTCCTTGATCACAAGTACCATTACTACAGGAAAGTTGTTTTGGATCCATAGTTTTCTACCTCCCTATTTTTACAGCTATGGCTAATGCTTAAATAATCTTCTCTTTAACTTAATGTTATGGTGCAAGTTCTATGCCACTAGCTCTAAGGGCCTCAAACCCTATAAAATGTGGGATTAGGGGGGCTATAGGGAGGGGATTGATTCAAATTGAAACTCTTCAATTTGAAATTTCCTTGTCAAATTGACTTAACGGATCTTTTTGATGAAATCTCCTAAGATCTCTTCTAGGTTCGGGCTGGAAACCTCATTTAATTCATAGTGAACTCTCGTAGAAGGTTTATTGATCTTAATAACTCGACTCAAATCAATCGGTGTACCGATAATTACTGCATCACAATCTGTATTATTGATACTTTCTTCTAAGTCTTTTAATTGTTGTTCACCATAGCCCATAGCAGGAAGGAGTGCACCGATATGAGGATAGATTGCGAAGGTTTCCTTGAGTTTTCCTACAGTATAGGGGCGGGGATCCACAATTTCTTTTACTCCAAATCTTTCGGCTGCTACTGTTCCAGCACCGATTTTCATTTCCCCATGGGTTAGAGTAGGGCCATCTTCTACTACTAACACTCTTTTTCCTTTGATAAGCTCTGGATTATCTACTGTTATAGGGGATTCTGCTTTGATGATTTTAGCAGCAGGATTCACCTTTTTAATATTCTCTTCTACTATAGATATAGCTTCTGGATTAGCGCTATCGATCTTATTGATAACAGCTACATCAGCCATTCTGAGACTTACTTCCCC
>JAAZLD010000407.1 GCA_012799495.1 Desulfitobacterium sp.
ACCATCTGACTCATTGTCCCGTCCCATTAGGGAAAGGAAAAGATCTCGTCGGGAAGTTACTCTTAAACCACTAGTTGTAGCTTGGAGCCTTTTCCTCCTTTTGGCTTTTTCAGCAGTTTCTATATAGGAAAACTCTGAAGTATAGCCAGAAGCATTGATCCACTCCATAGCCGTTTCCACTGCTAAGTTCATTCTTTCCAAAGAGCTTTTTATAGGACAATTTTCACATTCGTCCAGGCGTAATTCTGCTTCCGTTAGGAGCCCGATTTCATACCAGGCTCCTTTGGAAATACTGCTGAGACAAGTAGGAATCTGGATAGCTCCTTTGTGTTTTTCTCCTTTGGCAAGATAGGGTGTGGAGTGATTGCCACAGAAAATCTGAGTTTCCTTAGCACCCTGTTCTTTCACATCTGCAACAATAGTTGTTTCATCCCATTGTTTTGATGTAAAAACTTGAGTTGGACAATCAGAAAAACACAGCCCACACCCCAAACAATTATCTTGGATAAGATAGATTTCATGGTTCATTAAAACCAAAGCCTCACCAGGACAATTTTTAACACAATGCTGGCATTCCACATCTTGGTGCAATTGATTTAAACAACGGATAGTATTAACTTCCATATAATTGCCATTTTTAAAGAGCATCCTTTTCCACTCCTTTTATAAAATCTTCTCCAGTCCAACAATTCCTAATTGAGCTATTCCTTGGTAGGGGAGAAGCTTAGCTTCCGATTGCAACTTCTTAAAAAAGTCTAAAGCCCATTTATGAAGGTGGAGTTCTTTGAATTCATTGATTTGTTTCTTGAGCAAATCTAACTCTTCCTCATTTCCCTTTTGTAAGGCTTGTCCCTTTTTCCCATAGAGATACATCATAAATTCTAATTCTGTAGCCATATGATCGGCCGGTTCGGCTGTTTCCTTAACAAGACCAACTCCTGCCTCTTTATAACAACGTTCCGCATCAAGGGCGGCAGGGCTCATAAAGAGCATAACCCCTTCTTTTTCTTCCTCCGGGTTATGCAAAAAGACAGTCTCATAAATGCCTAAAGCTGGTTTTTTTGGATCATCAAAAAGCCTGGTATACTCTCTTCTCATTTCGATTAAATAAGGGGTTACTTTATCTTTATCTGTGGCAAGCTGCTCAAAAAGCTTCTTTACTTGAGCGATTTCCTCCTCATTACAATGAAGCTCTTCAAGAATATTGACCGCATCTTGCCCATAGCTCCCATCTAACATTCCTTTTGCCAAGTCATTATCCGGGAGACGCAAAGAGATAGAAAGCAGCTGATAAAAATCTGAAATAGCTAATACATTCATAACTTCATCAGGAAGTTCTTTTATAAAATTACTCATCTTAAATTCTCCTTTTTACCCTCATACTCTCTGTAATTAGTTTAACAGCAGGTGGCCTGACCTGCCATATGGTTTGATACACCTTTCACATAAAGGTCTAGTGGACCGTCTATCTATACTCTCTATCTTATTCTACAATAAACTCTCCTAAAATGCTGTAGGGAATACAGATGGAATTTTGTCCGTAAAAAACACTACAAAAAAAGCATATTATTGGCAAATGCTTCGGACGGCAAAAAACATAAATTTAAGTTACAATATTAAGTGGGAAATTGTCCAAAAAAGTACATGGGGTGTAATTGAATGGATGAACAAAAGCTAAGGGAAGTATTAGCCCATAACCTGGTCCTGAAAAAAGAAATAGAGCGTTTAAAGGAACGGGAAGCAACTCTGGAAAAAATCTGCAAACAAGCTATAGATGAATTAGAAAACAATAAAAAATACCTTTCCCGGGAACTCCATGATGAATTAGGCCAGGCTATGACCTCTATTCTTTTACAGCTAAAAATATTGCAACATGAACAGGATATAGAAGTTATTCATGACCGCCTTGGGGGTCTGCGTTATCTTACCCAACAAACTATTGAAGATGTCCGCCGTCTGGCAATGAACTTACGTCCAGCAGTGCTAGAGAATCTAGGACTTATTGCCGCCCTTCGCTGGTATATCGAAGATTACTGTCGTTATTCAAAAATTAAAGTAGAATTTATCTCCCCCCGAATTACCGAGCCTTTTCCCAGTGAAATAGAGACCATAGTTTATAGGGCTGTCCAGGAAAGTTTAACTAATGTTTTACGTCATGCTGAGGCTAGCCAAGTAATTATAACCTTAGAAGTTAGTGATGCTGAATTAAAGCTCCAAATCAAAGATAATGGCAAAGGCATGACTTTAGTAGATTTAAAAAAGGGTCTTGGTTTGTTGGGAATGGAAGAACGAATAAAGCTGGTCAAAGGGGACTTTAAAATAAATAGCCATTTAGGTGGGGGAACAGAAATAGATATTAGTTTACCAATAAAAGGATAGTGGATTTAAAGGAAAATACCTAATAGGCCAAATTTCAATAAGAGAACCTAATGAGCAAACTTAAAGGAGAGTACCTAGTAGGTGAATTTAAAGGAGAGTACCTAGTATGAAGGACAAAATGCGTGTCTTTTTAGTGGACGATCATACCTTGTTGCGGAATGCTCTAACTATGCTATTGACGGGACAAAAGGATATCGAAGTAGTAGGAGAGGCTGCCAATGCCACAGAGGCAATTGCAGGGATACTCGAAAAAAAGCCTGATGTGGTGTTAATGGATATAAGTTTACCTGATATTGATGGTATCGAGGCCACTGCCAAGATCGTAAAGAATTTACCTGAAATAAAGATTATCGCCGTAACCATGCATGTGGAAGAAATTTACCTCTTAAAATTCCTCAATGCCGGTGGACGGGGATATATTCATAAATCGGCCGCTGATCGGGATCTTTTAAAAGCCATCCATGTCGTGATGAATGGGGAGATCTTTCTGAGTTCAGACGGAGTTCAAGTAATGGCCAATCAGTATATACAGACAGATAATCCCCAAGAAACACCCCCAGAAATCTTATCTGAGCGAGAACTGCAAGTTCTTAAATTAATCGCACGGGGTTTTACCAGCCGGGAAATCGGCGAAAAACTCTTCCTATCTCCGCGGACCATTGAAACCTACCGGGAGAGGATCACCGTCAAACTAAAGCTGGAGCATCGCTCCGAGCTTGTGGACTATGCCATTAAGCACAAATTACTTTACTAAGTAGGGGATTTTACGGACATATTGTCCGTTCTTTCACGAACTAGTGAAAACAATTATCAAGGTATATTCCCGACAGAGAAAAATAAGAGGATCTCGTACAATAAAAATAGGTTGTGCAAGAACGCACAAAGGAGCTGTTTTTGGTTTGAAAAAGTTAAACATGATGAAAGATGAAAATTGTAAAGTTATAGTGGCAATTCCCCATCAGTGGTTGAGCCAGACCGTCGAGAGGATTTTTGCTGCCGCAAAAGTTAATAGTATTTTAGTGGAAAATATCGAGGATTTATATGCACAAGTAGCCCAAGAAAAGGCGGACCTAGTTATTATCGATATCTTTTCCTATTCCCGATATTTTCGCCATACTATTAAACAAATCAAGGAACATTCACCAGGCACATCAATTCTTGTACTAGTTTCCACAAACCACTCTTCCTACCAATACGAACTTATCACGGCTGGAGCTAGTGGGGTGGTAGTCACGGAAAACGCTGATGAGGAACTCTTCCCGGCCCTAATCCGAATTTTACGGGATAAAAAGCTCAATGCCTCTGTAGCTCGCTTACTGGAAAACCAAAAACAGTTTACTACTCTAATCAAAGGGGAGGTAAACGAATTGGAAAAAGGAAAAGAAAAAGGGACATTAACTAATGGTTTGTCCCGTCGGACCTTTTTAAAAGCTTCAGCAGTTACTGCTGTGGCCACAGGGGCCATCGCCGCTAATCCTCTCGGTTCAGGGATGAAGGCCTTGGCTACAGGAGAAGAGGGACAAGCCGCCTCTAGTGAAGAAAAGCTAGTTTCCAGTGCCTGTCGTTCCAACTGTTTCCAGAGCTGTCGCCTTTATGCCCATGTACGAGATGGTAAGCTGGTAAAGACCTCACCGGCGCCATGGCCCGATGAAGAATATACCGGAAACTGCTTAAAGGGCTTATCCCTTGTCCAACGGACCTATAGCCCCACCCGGATTAAATACCCAATGCGGAGAGTGGGAGAACGGGGAGAGGACAAATGGGAACGAATTTCCTGGGATGAGGCTATTACGGAGATTGGGGAAAAATTCATGGAGATCCAGGAAAAATACGGCCCCCAAGCCCTAGCTTTTGATGTTGCTTCTGGAAACTATGGTTTAGTCCACGGTTGTTTAGGGATTTTTAACCGCCTAATCAACTCCATAGGCTGTACAAAACTAAATGTTTGCTATGACCAAGCTACCGGCTACGGAGCGGATCGGGTAGTAGGCGGTAGTGTTTGGCTCTGGGGAAATGAACCCCGTACCATGGTAGATGCTAAAAACCTCATTGTTTGGGGCTCCAACCCCGTTTATTCTCAGCCCCAAAACTGGCGGATTGTTAAAGATGCCCAAAAAGGCGG
>JAAZLD010000408.1 GCA_012799495.1 Desulfitobacterium sp.
AGGGCATTGGGAACTTCTTCAAGGGGTTAATCCCATATGGCAAGAGATTCGCAGAACAATTGAAAAAGCAATCCCCTATCATCCTAATGTTCTTATAGAAGGGGAAACAGGTACTGGAAAAGAAGTTATCGCTCGAACAATACATAACCTAAGTGGTCGCAAGGGAGAGTTTGTTCCTATTAACTGTGGTGCCATTCCGGCTGAACTTTTAGAGAGTGAACTTTTTGGCTATGAGGAAGGAGCTTTTACTGGAGCGAAAAAAGGTGGCAACCTTGGGAAATTTGCTTGGGCTGATGAAGGGACAATCTTCTTAGATGAAATAGGTGAGATGCCTTTATCCATGCAGGTTAGCTTACTACGATTTCTCCAAGATAAAACAATTATCCCGGTAGGGAGTAATACCCCGAGAAAGCTTGATGTGCAAATTATCGCCGCTACCAATCGTAATCTAGAAGAAGAGATAGCTAAAGGGAATTTCCGGTCGGATTTATATTATCGTTTAAATGTGGTAAATATTTATTTACCACCATTACGGGAGAGAAAAGATGATCTACCATGGCTGATCAATTTGCTGTTAAAAGAGTTAAAGGAGCAGTATGATCATAAAGTTCAAATAACTGAAGAAGCAGATGAGTTATTGAAGAAATATCACTGGCCAGGAAATGTTCGGGAATTGAGGAATGTTTTGGAGAGAGGATTTATCCATAGTGATGGTGGATGGATCGCCTCTCGGGATTTGCCTCAGTTTATTACTGCTAATATCTCTCAATCTGCTGAAAAGCCTAGTAACCTTAGGGAATCACCTGAAAATAAAGAAAAGAAGATGATTCTAGAAGCTTTAGAAGTTTGTCAAGGCAATATTAGTGCTACAGCCAGAAAGTTAGGTATTTCTCGGGTTACTTTATACAAAAAAATTCACAATTTTGGAATCCAGCGTTAAAAGAACCTTGGAGTTTTCATATAACCATGATAAAATTATTATTTAGAAATAAACAGGAGGCTAGTTCTAAAAAATAGGTAAATTCGTGGAAAGGGAGTGGCTTATGAATAACTCCAAAGGAAAAATAGGTGCTATAGTAATTTGGCTTTTGTTTATAGTAATTTCCTATTATTTTTTGCTTGTTCCTATCAATATTCAGTCCCCAGCATTTTGGGCTTATCTAATCATTGTGCTGGCTGTTGGAGCAGGTCTATTCCTACTTAATCAGCTATTTATTGAAAGACAAATTGCTATTCGGGGGCAAGTGGCTACTTATCTCATAGCTGTGACCCTCTTACTCACATTAGTGGGAGGGATTATGTTTCTTTACTCATCCCCCATATTCCATGCTAAGAAATATGCTTCTTTAATTGAAAAGCAAGAAGGAGATTTTGCTACTGATGTGTCAGAGATCTCTTGGAATCAGATTCCCACCGTTGATAGAGCTACGGCTATGCGCCTAGGGGATCGGAAGATGGGAGAAATTGTCGAGTTAGTTTCTCAGTTTAATGTAGCTCCCCACTATACCCAAATCAACTATAGAGGTAAGCCTGTTCGGGTTTCACCTTTGGAGTATGCTGATCTCATCAAGTGGTTTAGAAATACCAAAGAGGGATTGCCTCATTACATCTTGGTAGATATGGTTAATGGAGCGGTAGACCTTGTGACTCCTCCGGAAAATATTAAATACTCCGAAAGCGAATACTTTTTTGAAAATGTCCGGCGATATTTACGGATGCAATATCCCACAGCAATGTTTGGGGAGTTTAGCTTTGAAATAGATGAGGAAGGAGTTCCTTATTGGGTTGTACCTGTTCGAGAGCATACCATAGGGCTTTTTGGAGGACCAGATTCTAAGGAAGTAATCCTGCTTAATGCTTCGACAGGAGAACATCAGAAAATCAAAGTAGGGGAAGTGCCTGAATGGATCGACCAGGTTTATGAAGCAGATCTAATCATGGCTCAATTGAATTATAATGGACGCTATACTAATGGATTTATTAATTCCATCTTAGGCCAGCAAGGGGTTTTAGCTACAACAGAAGGTTATAACTATCTGGCCATCAATGATGATGTCTATGTTTATACAGGGATTACCTCTGTAGTTCGAGATGAATCTAATATCGGTTTTATCCTGGTTAATATGCGGACGAAAGAGGCAACTTTCTACGCTACTCCTTCTGCTGAAGAATACTCGGCTATGGAAAGTGCTCGAGGAGCAGTTCAGGAAAAACGCTATACAACAACCTTCCCAATTTTGTTAAATATCGAAGGTAAGCCCACATACTTCATGTCCCTGAAAGATGCTGCTGGGTTGATTAAAATGTATGCCTTAGTGGATGCGGAAGATTATCAAAAAGTTACTACTGGAGAAACAGTACAGGAAACCGTTAGAAAGTTTACTAACCAGGCACCTGTATCAGAGGAAGAATCATCAGGACTTGATGAACGGGAACGCTTCCCCTTGGAAGGTAAGCTCGTAGATATTCAATCAGTTGTAATCAGCGGTAACACTTATTTCTATATGCTTTTAGATGGAGAAGATGATGTCTTTAGAGCTAATATCAAGGTCTCTGAAAAATTACCTTTCTTAAAGATTGGAGATGAGATCCGAGGAGAATATGTGGAAGAATTCCAGGGGGTCAAAGGAATAGTTAGTTTGGAATAAGGAATAATTACTCTGGGATAAGGGATAGTTAGCCTAGAACAAGGATTGTGAGTTTGGAAGAGAGAATAACCTAAAATAGAAAGAAACTCTCAAGGGAAAAATTAAAGCTGTTGCCTTGCCGTAAACCTTGGCAAGGAACAGCTTTTTCTTATAATTAAAACATAATAGTTGGTAAGGTGAAGGAGTGACGAATGGAAATATATGATAAAATAAATCGTAATAGAACAAAATAGTGAATAAGGCAAAGTAGTCAATAAGATAAAATTGTTAATAAAACATAATCGATAATAAAACATAATCGTTAAACAGTCGATAAGATATAATTACCTAAGAGAAGAAATTTTAAGGGGGAACATATATAATGCCTATTAAAAATATTTATTGTGTTGGTCGTAATTATATACTTCACGCTAAAGAGTTGAATAATCCCGTCCCTGAGAGCCCCTTCCTTTTTACTAAGCCAACTCATGCCCTTGTAGAAAGTCAGGGACAAACTATTGTTATGCCTCAAGAACGGGGTAGTATTCATTATGAAGTAGAACTGGTTATTCATATTGGAGAAAAGTACGAGCCAGGAAAAGAGGCCGATGAACTAATCGATAAAATTGCCATAGGGATCGATTTTACTTTACGGGATGTTCAGGGGGAACTAAAGAAAAAGGGGCTTCCTTGGCTTTTAGCTAAAGGGTTCCCTAACGCAGCAGTGTTATCTTCTTGGCTACCTTTCGAAGGATTAGAGAGTATAGCTAGGTACGATTTCGCTTTAGAAAAGAATGGTGAAGAAGTCCAAAGAGGTAATATTAAGGATATGCTCTTTGATATTCCTACTTTAATTGAATTCTGTGGGAAAAACCTTGGTCTTGCTGAGGGGGATATTATTTTCACCGGGACCCCTGCTGGTGTAGGCCCAATCTCTAAGGGAGATCATTTTATCCTAAAATGGAAGGACGAAAAGGTGGGGGACTTTTTCATCGGTAGTTAGATTTTCTAGCAGGATTCACTTTAGGGATTATTCTTTAGGGATTATTCTTTTTGACTAGACACTTTTGAACGAGACAGTTTCTGCAAGTCTTTTTCTAATTCTGTATCCTAACCAGGCAGCGATTCCGCCTTTTAGAAGATCTCCTAAGATAAAAGGAAAGAATCCCAAGGATAAGACAGTGGATACATTAGTAGACTGATTAAGTACGTAAGTTAAAATAAGGTAAAAATATGTTAAGCCTATTAAATACAAAACAATAATTCCACCAAGAACCCCTAAAATAGCAGTAAAGAAATTCTTGCCATTATACACTCTGCCTGCTACATAGGCTGCTCCTATATAGCCGAATAAGAAACCGGCAGAAGGTTTTAAGAGGTAGCCTATCCCTCCGAAAGGTGCACTAGCGAAAACAGGTAATCCTATAAAACCTAGGAATACATAGACGATTACTGCCAAACTCCCGTATTTGGGACCTAAAATAAGACCAGTTAGAAAAACAAAGAGAGGGAGCAGGCTAAAAGGTACAAGGGCTGGAGAAGCCCAACGCATAATCATGCCAGCTAAACAGAGAAGGGCTGCCATAGCTGCAGTTTGGGTGAGTTTCTTTACATCCATTTCCTAGACATCCTTTCAGTAATCTTTTTCTCTTTATATATCTTTTTCAGTATAATCTTTTTCTCTTTATATCTTTTTCTGTATATCTTTCTTTCTACATTTTTCTTGTATATCTTTTTAAAAACTAGCTCTTAATTATTTATTAAGCTCTAAAAGTGAGAGAGTAAAGAAAGTGGGAGAGTTCAGAAAGAGAGAGAACTTAATAAGTGAGAAAAATTTGAAAGTGGAGAGAACTCAGGAGGCTAGAAATCTTAGATAAGAATTTCTAGCCAAAAACCATATTGCTGAGAGTATGGAGATATTGTAAACTTACGATATGAGATAGAGTTTACAATAAGAGCAGACTTTTGACAATACTTTTTTAAATTTAGGGGAGCTTAGATTATGAAGGAGATCCAGGGAAGAGGAGTTTCTTATGGGATCCTCAAGGAAATCGATTTTGTTTTAAGACAAGGAGAAATAGTAGTTTTGATGGGACCTAATGGAGGAGGAAAATCCACCTTGGCCCGTTTGATCTCTGGTCTTGTAGAACCAAATCAAGGAAAAGTTATTCTGCGGAATAAGGGTCAAGAGCTCCCTTGGGAGGAAGTAATTCCTTGGCAAGAAGTTGGGATTATAGGGCAACATCCCCGCCGCCAAACTATTGGGGCTAATGTTCAGGAAGAACTTAGTTTTGGACTATTGAATTTAGGTTGGGATATGGGAACTGTGCGAGAAACTATCAACTCCCTTGCTGAGAAAATAGGTTTATTAGATAAGCTTAATCAATCTCCTGCAACTTTATCTGGAGGAGAACGGCAACGGTTAGTACTAGTTTCGGTGTTGGCTATGGAACCGTCTTTTTTGATCCTAGATGAAGCTATGAGCATGCTAGATAAAAAGAGCCAAGAAGCTTGTTTAAATTTATTGGAAGAAAAGAATAGTACAATTGGTCAACTATGGATTACCCATGATCCACAACTGGCATTACAGGGAGACCGGTTATGGATAATGCATGAAGGAAGCCTTTTTGATGTAGGAAAACCAGAGGAAAAGCTTAAGGATAAATTGTTCTGCCAAAAGTATTCTTTACGATCCTTAGGAAATGGTGCTCCATCTAAATCTCCCAAGAATAGGGATGTCTGGGAAAATTATTGCCGTATTCAGTTATTACGTAAAAGAGGGTCTTTGACTAGAAATAAAGAACATTTTAAAGATGAACTACCATTTCAGGATAACCTGGTATTTCAGGATAGTTTGCTAAAGGAAAATAAAAATGAACATCAAAGTGCCGCAAATAAGGCAACTATGTACGAAGAAGCTGAAGGATTTTTAGAGTGGAAGGATGCTAGATATAACTCTCGCCTATATCTAGATGAAAAGATTAAGGAAAGAACCTTCCTAGCTATTTTAGGAGCTTCTGGAGGGGGAAAGAGTACTTTATTAGAAAGCGCTATAGCCTTAATCAAGCCAACTTCAGGAAGTTATCATGCCTTCGGGCGAGATATAAGAGAATCTAAGGGAGAGTTGCGGCAAAAAATTCGTTTAGTGCTTCAGGAACCTGGTGAATATCTTATTGGTACCAATGTATATGATGAAGTCTTTTATTTAAAACCTCAAAACCCTCTAAAAAGTTGGCTATCTGAGCAAGGTAGAAAGTTCTCCAAAATTTTTTGGAGGGAAAAATTAGATAAGCAAGCAGTAGAGGAAGAGATCGCTTCTAAATATAGGATTAATGAAAAAACGGTTGATGAAAAAAGGGTAGATGAGGTAGTAGATGATGAGACAGCAAAGGTGAAGATAGCAGATGAGAAGGCGGTAGAAAAGAAGATAATAGAAGGGGGAATAGAGCTAGAGTACTTACAAGTCTTTGGTCTATCCCCTGATAAAGCTTATTCCTATCCAGAGAACTTAAGTGGAGGGGAGAGGCAAAGGGTTGCTTTAGCAGCTGCCTTAGAATCATTGCCGGAAGTTTTGCTCTTAGATGAGCCTTTACTAGGACTGGATGCTCAAGGAAGTGAGATGGTTCTTGAATTTTTGAGTGAATTAAAGGGACGCCTTACCATTCTCTATGTAACTCATAACCTCTGGGAAATTGAAGAATTAGCGGATGAAGTGTGGCTGCTTAAAGATGGAGAAATTATCTTGAAATGTGCTTATAAAGATATAATGGCTCATCAGGAGATTTTAAAGGAGGCGGGGGTTAGATGCTGACAGGGGAACTTTATGTATCAGGGGATAGTCCTCTACATAGA
>JAAZLD010000409.1 GCA_012799495.1 Desulfitobacterium sp.
CTAGTAGTCTCTCTACTTGAATATGAACAATTCATTCTTGAGCATGAATTATCAATGGAGTATCCTGATGATTTAAGATCTTGTTTAGTTGACATTTTTAATAAGCTACCGGATATGATATCTGAAGCACTTAATTCTAGTGAGGAGTCAGTACTTGAAACAACTCATCATCCTTATAGTAGTATCAAACTTCATATTGAGAGTTACAGTATAAATATTGATGAGGAAATCCAATCATGGTTAAAAAAGATAAATGAAGAAACTTTTCAATATGTCACAGATTTTGAGAATAATGGTATTTATTTGAAGGATAATTGGTGTAACTTGCCGAATATAGAGAACCAGCAAAATGAAGCTGGTTCTTTTTTATCGCCTGCTATTTATGAGGAGGTTTTATAATGTTTGATTACTATAAACTAATACGGAATAGCACTCAATTAGTCGATGCTCAATTGCTCTCAATTAGTGCTACACGTAAGGAAATGATTGAAGGTGAAATCTCTATCAACCTAAAATTAGATAGAGACGTATCTATCGAGGATGAGATTTATGGCCAGATCTATCTAATTGCTATTGTCGAAGGAATCCATGAAGGTAGCAAGGATGAGGTTTTTACACTAAATATAAAGTATCGTGGTCTGTGCAAAAAACATAACGAGGTTTCTTCAGAAAAATATAAGAAGTACCTTTATGATCAAGTTGTACCCTTACTCTTACCCTATGCACGAGAATGTATATCAGAATCAATGAGACGTATGGGCTTAGAACCATTTTACATACCAACTATGGATGTTTTGAGTTCAGTTAAAGCAAACAAAGAAGGTGTGCTTTCAGATGACACCTAAAAGTAATCCCGGACTCATTACATTTAAGCGTAAAGACAAAAACCCAAAATATATTGATTTAGCAGCGATAAAGTTTATGGAACATTTTAAAGTAAAACGAAAGTATGTTGACCAAATTTTTGGCATGTTAAAACTCTCAAAAGCCTGGAAAAAAAGCACTCTTAAAAATGATTTAGAACGTTGGAAAAAGTTCTTTCCATTTAAGAAAGCAACAGAAATTATTGATTTAGTCGAATCCAGCTTTATGCAATGCCCTGATGATGAAGGCATAAATAAACTTCGCGGGACAATCACTGAATCTATTGCTATTGCTTATTTGTGGAATAAGTATAATGCAGAAGACTACGGTTGGGGAGCACAAGTTATTGTCAATAAGGCGTGTGGAAGTGCAGAGGTGATTAAGTATAATTGTGACCTTTATAAATATGAGTCATGTGGAAAACGTTCTACGATAGATGTCGGATATTGGAGTGGCTATCATGGTATTTTTTATGAATGCAAAATCACCCCCAAACACTTTGGTTGTAAGGAGGTACAATATCTTAATACCTTGCACGAAACATTACTAAAGAATTCAATTACTCACGAGATTTTTTTGGTAACTTTATATTCTACTGATGCTGAAGAAATGAATCTGAACCTAACAGACTATCCACCAAGCTTTCAACTTCACCTAATCGATAACCGTGAATTAAAAAAGGTATTATCTGCTTAAATAGATATGGAATAGTTATTACAAGTCATAAAACATTGTGTTTTTCTATAATTATACAATTATTCCTTTATTTTTATCTGTTACTGTTCTAACATTGGCTCAGGAGGGATAAGCTATGAAAAAAGTTAAATGGCCTTTAGAACTGAAGACAAATTGATAGGTGACAAAGCCATTTTAGGTCCTATTATTATGGTAAAAACTCATCCTCAGGGACTTCTCCACTGTTTTTGGCAGGAAAGCCTTTAAGGATGCGTTTTTCTTCTGTATCTTTAGTGACTAGAGCTCCGGCAGCCACGAAGGTTTCCGGGGCTATTTTTATGCCTGGAAGAAGGATGGCTCCTCCACCTATGCGGGCCCCTTTCCTGATGGTGGCTCCCTTGATGTATTTGAAGCGTTTTTCCGTTCTACCCATGAAGTTATCGTTGGTGGTGGTAACCATGGGAGCAATAAATACTCTTTCTTCGATATTCATATAGGCAGTAATATAGGAGCCAGTTTGGATCTTGGTATAAGCGCCGATAGTGGTATCGTTTTCCACAGCTACCCCACTGCCGATAACTACATTCTTGCCAATTTTACACCGCTCCCTAACCATTGCTCCATCCCCTAGGAAAACTTTTTCTCCGTAGGTGGTCCCCGAGTAGAGAACTACGGAACAGCCGATAGTGTAGCCTTGGGCCATTTTTAGTGGTGGCAAGTCTGGCCGCTTTTTGACAGTGCTAGTAGGGGCAGCTTTAGGTAAGCGTCCGATGGAAGAATTGCTCCCTATAAAGCCTTCTTCTCCTAACTGGACTTGAGGATAGATAGTTGTATTAGGGCCAATTTGGGTATTAGAGCCGATATTAGCTTGAGAGCCGATTGTTACATGATTGGCGACTTGACAGTTTGCACCGATAGTTGCTCCAGTTCCTACTGTTACATAGTGGCCTAGAATAGTGCCAGAGCCAATATTAGCTCCTTCTTCGATAATACAACCTATTCCTAAGATAACATTTTCTCCTATAGTAGCGTTTTCTTGGATTATGCAGTTAGAGGATAGTTTTGATGTTGAAGATATGTTTGCTGTGGGAGATACATTTGCAGTAGAAGAAATATTTGCAGATAGTGATAGGTTGGGATTATTAGGGTCTATCTTTTGATTAGGCA
>JAAZLD010000410.1 GCA_012799495.1 Desulfitobacterium sp.
ATAACATTTAGCCAGAACATCCTTCCGCATGGCTTTAACAGTTTCCCGGGCAATAACCCGTGAGCCAATGACTGCTTGAATAGGTACATCGAACATTTGGCGAGGTATAAGGCCCCGAAGTTTTTCCACTAGACGACGACCACGGCTATAAGCGTTTTCTTTGTGAACGATAAAGGAAAGAGCATCCACAATTTCCCCATTGATAAGAATATCCAGCTTAATTAGTTCTGCCTCTTTGTATCCGGCAATTTCATAATCTAAAGAAGCATATCCTTTCGTTCGAGATTTAAGCTGATCAAAATAATCATACACAATCTCACTTAAAGGGAGTTCATAAGTAAGACTAACCCGATTAGTAGTAATATAATCCATATTCAAAAAGTTGCCCCGTTTTTCCTGGTTAAGTTCCATAACAGCCCCCACGAAATCTGAAGGGACCATAATATTAGCTTTAACCACCGGTTCTTCAATACTAACAATCTCATCAGGCTCCGGAAGATTGGAAGGGTTGTCCACAGTAATAGTTTCCCCGTCGATTTTGTTTACTTTATAAACAACACTGGGAGCAGTGGTAATCAGCTCTAAATTATACTCCCTCTCTAGCCGCTCCTGAATTACATCCATGTGCAATAGTCCTAAGAAGCCACAGCGAAAACCAAAGCCCAAAGCTATAGAAGTCTCTGCTTCATAAAGCAAGCTAGAGTCATTAAGGTGAAGTTTTTCTAAAGCCTCTTTTAAATCCACATAGTCTCCGGAATCCACTGGAAATAGACCGCAAAAGACCATAGGGGTGGCTTTCCGATATCCAGCTAAGGGGGCTTGAGCCGGATTCTCCGCATCTGTAATAGTATCCCCTACTTGAGTATCACCAACATTCTTAATACTAGCGGCAATATAACCAACCTGCCCTGCTCGCAACTCTTCTACAGGGTGTAAAGCAGGTGTGAACATTCCTACTTCCGTCACTTCAAAAACTTTCCCGGTAGACATCATCTGAATCTGGGTACCTTTGGCCACCTGACCATCCATAATCCTTACATAGGAAATAGCCCCTTTATAAGCATCAAAATAAGAATCAAAGATCAATGCTTTTAAAGGTTCACTATCATTTCCTTCTGGTGGAGGAATTCTATCCACGATAGCATCCAAGATCTCATCAATACCTAAACCGGATTTCGCCGATGCTAGAATAGCCTCGCTAGCATCCAAACCGATAACATCTTCAATCTCTTGTTTAACCCGGTCTGGATCCGCATTTGGCAAATCAATTTTATTGATTACAGGAATAATCTCCAAGTCATGTTCGAGAGCTAAATAGACATTGGCTAAGGTCTGAGCTTCAATCCCCTGGGCTGCATCCACTACCAAAAGAGCTCCTTCACATGCTGCTAAACTACGGGATACTTCATAAGTAAAGTCCACATGTCCAGGAGTGTCAATAAGATTAAGTTCGTAAGTTTCCCCATCTTTAGCCGGATAGCTAAGACGAACTGTTTGCAGCTTGATGGTAATTCCCCGTTCTTTTTCCAGATCCATATTATCTAAGACCTGTGACTCCATTTCCCGTTTGGTTAGTGCACCTGTGTGTTCAATCAAACGGTCGGCAAGAGTTGATTTACCATGGTCAATATGGGCGATAATTGAAAAATTTCGTATACGTTGTGATGCCTGTGCCACAGTTTGTTCCCTCATTTCGACAAATATTCTACTTTAAACTTCGGAAATACTTTTCCAAAGTACGACTTCAATAATATTTCACTCAACCGCAATACTTCATGCAAACCAAAATGCAGTATTAAACCACATTACAAAACATCTTTTCAAAAGCTAATATTTAGAGATAATATACTCTAAACTAACATTATAATATTTAATCATTACCAGAGCAAGAAAATAGAGGAAATCCCCCCTATCTCTTGACTCGGTCACGAAGTAAACCTATCGTCTGATCAAGTTCATCCATCCTCATAAGCTTCGTACATCCAGCTAAAATAATCACACCGATTAGAGCCCCAACTACTAGAACTAAAATAGAAGCCATTTTTCCTACTCCCACCAGGGAAATAAGCCACTGTGACCAGAACCATACCCCTACTCCCATTATGGCTGAGGCAAGTAAAGTTTGTAAAAAAGTCTTTAGCATGCGCCAACCATCAATATGCTGAAGGCGTTTTCGTAAAAGGTATAAGAGTAAAAACATATTTATAATGGCTGCTAAAGAGGTAGCAAAGGCCAAGCCACCGTGTTGCAAGGGCTTGACTAAGATAAACATAAACCCCACATTAGCCAGCATGGAGACAACCCCTACTAAAACGGGAGTCCAAGTGTCATGGAGAGCATAAAACATCCGGGGCAAAATCTGAATGACCGACTGAGCCATAATTCCTACTGCGAAATAAAATAAAGGAATAGCGGTGGCACTAGTGTCCTCAGGAGTAAAAGCCCCATGTTCAAACAAAACTCTAATCAAAGGAAAACGTAGAACAATCATTCCTATAGATATAGGTAAGGTAATAAAAATTACCATTCGCACAGCATTAGAAGAAGTACGAATAAAGTCCTGCCATTTCTTTAAGGTAGCATGTTCATTTAATGTAGGGAAAACAGCCACTGCAATAGCCAAAGCAAAGATACCCACAGGTAGCTGATAGAGCCTATATGAATACCAGATAGCTGATAAGCTTCCTTCAATTAGGTGGGACCCTAGATTTGAGTTAACCACCACTTGGATTTGGTTTAGTGTATAGCTAATGATTATAGGCACCGCTAAAACAGCGATTTTCCGCACTCCTGGATGGCGCCAGTCGATAATAGGATAATAACGTAAACCCTGACGGCGCAAAGCAGGCACTTGGACCAAGAAATTTAGCAAAGCCCCTACTACCACCCCGATGGCAAAGCCGGAGATGGATTCTGGCTTCTCTGGGTTAGCTAAAATCACCCCAAAGAAGATTACACTAGCATTATAAATAACAGTCCCTAAAGCACTAGGCCAGAATATTTTATAGGAGTTAAGGATCCCCATAGTGATCCCACTTAAAGCTAAGAGCAATGGCTGGATCAAAATAATTCGCGTCAAATGAATAGTTAAAGCCTGGTTTTCCAGAGTAAAACCGGGCACTTGAAATCGCACAAAATAAGGTGTTATAAATAAAGCTATAACTACTAATCCACTTAAAAGAAGTAGGATTAGGTTAATAAAAGAGCTGGCAACTCGCCATCCCTCTTCTTCTTTACCCTTATGTATATATTCGGAGAAAACAGGAATAAAGGCAGAGCTTAATACTCCGCCTACTAAGAGCCAATAAATTAGATCTGGTAAGATAAATGCTGTATTATAAGCATCTGTAACCCCTGTTTTTCCGAAAAAATTGGCCATTAAGGATTCTCTTAAAAATCCTAGAATCCTCGAAGCAAGCTGAGTCACCATTAAGAGACCCGCTGCTAAGGCTACCGCCCTTGTCCCTGACATATCTTCTTCCCCTTTAGTATTAAGTAACTATAAAATTATAACATTTTTCTTACTCAGGGGAAAGATGAGTAGTTTTTAACCACTGAGTTATTACCTTCCCTAGAATTTCCGCCGCTCCTTTTCCCTCTTCAAAAGTATTAAGCTGGCTGCCTATTTCTAATAGAAGTGCACCATCCATAAGATGTTGATTATAACGAGCTTCGGAGGCATAGGTAATCCGGGGAACAAAAAATCCTGGATACATTTCCTCAGCAATAGCCATCAATTCATGAGCGATTGCTTCATTTACTTCCCAATTAGGATTGACTTGTCCGATGACGATCATTACCCGGGCAACTTCTCGACCATCGATATTGACGGTGGCTTTGGGCATACCTTTAGGTAATCCATCTCTATGTATATCCAAAAGAAGCTTCATAGATGGATAATTTTTCATGAGAGTCCTTGCAGTATTAATGGATCTACTATATGAAGTATTAAATTCATCTAACTCATGATGATCACGGGCCTGGACAGCCCCTATTCCTCCAGAAATTAGAGCTTCTTTCAATACTTGACCTATTTCTATAATTTCCCCTTCCCCATTTTTATTACGTTCTCCATCACCTTCACCAGCATAGCTTTCAGCATTATGAGTATGATAAATACCCACCAGAACTTCATCGGCTAAAGGCAATGGAGGTTCCTCCTCTTCTACCGGTGGTAAAGGAATTGGGATTTCTTCTAATTCAGGAATCTCTCCCTCAAACTCAGGATCAGCAGGGTTATAATTCCAGCCCATCCACATAGGCCCCTCTGTTGGGGGAAAGTAGCTTAAAAAATAAGTCCGAGGATCCGCAACATTCACCCCTGTTAAAAGGAATCCCCCCATTGTTAATCCTTGACTGCGAACTTCATGAAGGTATTCACGTTCAGGCATAGAATAGCCAGGCATTCCCTCTAATAAAATAACTTGAAAGGGAAAACTTTGTTGTGCCAATATCCTAACTAACTGACGAGAGGTTCCTTTTTCTAAAGCCAAAACAAACCCTCCCAAAAAAAGAAGGGCTATGAGGATAAGGGCAAATATTCGAATTAAACGAGAAAAGAATCCCGAACGCCATTTAAATCTCCATTTATCTGGACAAATTTCTTCCTTTAACAAAACTTGTCCCTCCTTCCTCCTTAATAAGGAATATGAGGGACAAGTTTTCCTTAGAACTCTTTTTTTGCACTTTACCTAACTTAGCGTAATTCTGTAGGTACAACAGTGTCTATAAGGCCGATAACCAAAGAAGCTAACAAAGCTCCAATGATAGTTACATCGATAGAACCAGGCACTATAAACTGACTTACGTAAATAACTATAGCGGCAGTAATAAATCCTACTACTCCACGACTAACCCGAGTTATGTTGTCTTCACCAAGAGCTAATTCCACTAAGTAACCTAAAACAGCAATAACCA
>JAAZLD010000039.1 GCA_012799495.1 Desulfitobacterium sp.
AAAAGATGGTTTTTAAGAGTATGTTTTTTCAAAGGTAGCTTTAAAACAGCTGCTAAAAAATTTTATATTTAAACTAGTGATTTGAACTGAAATATTTTACAGAAAGATTTGATAGGGAGGTAGGTGAAAATATGGTCACCGGATGGGTAGTTGCCTTAGTTATTTTGGGACTTGGTTTTTTATTCTTAGAAATTTTTCTTCCAGGGGGAATTTTAGGTATTGCCGGAATTATCCTCTTATCTACTGGGATATTTTTGACAGCAGAAAACGCCCTTAAAGGTGTGGCATATGTCTGTACTTTTCTTCTAATCTTAGGATTACTAATAGCTTTGAGTTTTCGCTTTCCACGGACTAGGAAATTTTGGTCAAATTTCTCCCTTAAGGATAAGCAATCATCAGGAGAGGGATACCTGGCTCCCTCTGTGGATTTGGAAAAATTTATTGGCAGCGAAGGAATTGCCCTTAGTCCTTTGCGCCCAGCCGGAACAGGAGATTTCAGTGGTACTCGATTAGATGTAGTAACAGAAGGGAGCTTTATCGAAAAAGATAGTCCTATTCGTGTAATAGCTGTCGAAGGTACCCGCGTAATTGTGAGACAGATGGATCAAAACTCCAATAATTAAAGGGTCAAATATGAAAATAGGAGGTGAAGCCCTTTAAGGGCGAACTTATGCTTTTTGGTATTGATTTTGGTATCCTTTTTCCAATTATTTTGGTAGCTTTAGTATTTATCTTCATTAGTCTTATTATGACTATTATTCCCGTAGGTCTCTGGATTTCCGCTTTAGCCGCGGGGGTTAATATTGGAATTTTTACTTTAATTGGAATGCGCTTGCGGAGAGTTACTCCATCAAGAATTGTTAATCCTCTAATTAAAGCCCATAAAGCAGGTATTCCCGTTACAACAGAAAAACTAGAAGCTCATTATCTTGCGGGTGGTAATGTTGACAAGGTTGTTAATGCTTTAATTGCAGCGGAACGAGCAGCTATTCCTCTCCTCTTTGAAAGAGCAGCTGCTATTGACTTAGCAGGCCGTGATGTTTTAGAAGCGGTACAAATGTCTGTTAATCCTAAAGTTATCGAAACACCAGTAGTTTCGGCAGTGGCTAAAAATGGTATTGAACTTAAGGTTAAAGCCCGGGTAACCGTTCGTGCAAATATCGACCGTTTAGTCGGTGGGGCAGGTGAGGAAACAATCATAGCCCGTGTCGGGGAAGGGATTGTTACTAGTATTGGTTCATCCCAATCCCATGAGGAAGTTTTGGAGAATCCTGATGTAGTCTCCCGTACAGTCTTATCAAAGGGTTTGGATTCTGGAACAGCTTTTGAGATCCTTTCTATTGATATTGCTGACGTAGACGTAGGTAAAAATATTGGTGCCCAATTGCAGACTGACCAGGCTGAAGCTGATAAGCGGATTGCCCAGGCTAAAGCCGAGGAGCGGAGAGCTATGGCTGTAGCTAAAGAACAAGAGATGGTCGCTTTTGTTCAAGAAATGCGGGCTAAAGTTGTGAAAGCTGAAGCAGAAGTACCTCTTGCTTTTGCCGAAGCCTTAAAAGAAGGTAATTTAGGTGTAATGGATTATTATAATATGCAAAATATCCTGGCAGATACGAATATGAGAAAGAATATTGCCAGATCCACTAGTCCTGAACAAAATGACCCTAACCCCAATAAATAGGGTGGTGAGATAAGATGGATTTCTCCAATTTGATTCCGATAATCATATTTTTGTATGCAGCATATACCATCTTCGGTTCAGATAGTTCAAAAAATCAGAAAAAGAAACCTCCTAATTATCAAGGACCTAGTGGTAGGCCTCAAACTTCAAAGTACCAACCAAAAAAAGAGAGTAGATCTTCCAGTTGGCGGGAAATGTTTGAAGAATTGGAAAGAGAGTTATTTTCAATGGGAGAGAAAAGGGAAGAGCCTCAAAGGAAACCTTACTCACCTCCAACTCCATATTCGCCCCCATCAGATTATAGTTCTAGGGAAATGGAGAGAGTTGAAGAAAGAGTTGAAGAAATTCTTCCGCCAAGAAGAGATTCCTATGAAACTAGAGTAGAAACTCCTCAACCTTATCCTGTTTCCCAGCCGCAAATTCCTTCGAATCTTCAACCTCAAGTCTCTCATATTAAAGAAAGACAGATAATATCCCAACCATCTGAATTTATACCCTCTTCAAACCCACTCGTTCAGGGTGTGATTTGGGCTGAAATCCTTGGTAAGCCTCGCTCCCTAAAACCTTGGAATCACAAAGGTAATAACTTTTAGCACCATTATAGTAATATTAGCTTTAATCTAAATGGCTATCTAATATTAAATTATTAAATAAGGTAG
>JAAZLD010000411.1 GCA_012799495.1 Desulfitobacterium sp.
CATTAAATGGCAAGGCTAGCGTCACAAGCAATAATGCAACATGTTCCAACGCAGGATAGGATAAGAACAATTATAAAGTCCTATCTTAGTTTTCCAGCAAAGGGTACAACTTGCTTTGACCCTTGTTGCGGAGAAGGAGATGCCATATTAGAGATTTGTGGCGATAACAATTTTCTATTTGGCATGGAACTCCATAGTGGTAGGGCTTTACAAGCAAAGGAAAAACCTTTTGTGCAAGTGTTAGCTGGCCCATTCGAGAACTGTATTATATCTAATAGAGTCTTTGGATTCAGTCTTGTTAATCCGCCCTATGATTGGATGGCGGGTGGCAAAATGAGGTACGAAGAAGTTTTCATGGGCAGAATGAATAACTACATGGTGCAAAGGGGAGTATCCTGCTTCATTGTGCCTACTTCATTGTTTGAATATCGTGGCCAAGATGTTTTAAAAATGATTTACGGCAACTATAACGATGTCCGTATTTTAAAATATCCTGAACCTGAGTTTCAACAGTTTAGGCAAATAGTTATATTCGGCGTAAAAAAACCCGCTGAAAAAGTAACTGCGTCTAATGAGTGGTGGGCAGAAGAAGTGGCTAAAATTACTACGGGCGATTTACCATTACTTGAATTACAGGCAGAACCCTTGTATGAAGTACCGTATATAAATCCGGGCTTTATAAAAACATTTAGAGTAAATCATTACGATGAAGTTTTAGCTAAGCATGAAAGTCAGACTTTAGATTTCCTTGAAAAGTTAAAACCTAAAGCTACTGTCAAAAATCTTACAGCCCCTTACTATTTAGATAAGGCCCAATTAGCTTTACTAGCAGTGGGAGGTTATATAGACGGGAAAATGCCTGGACATTATTTGTCGGGGCGATACGAAAATGCAGAAATAGCTACAACTGAATTAGATGTAGATAGTGGTGAAGAAACTTACACTATTCGCAAAACTTCATCTTCTGTGTTTTATATCCTAACCAAAGACCCAGACGAAACTGGTAGTAGGCTAAGGGAAATCAGGTAAAGTCCTGCTGGGCAGGGAAAGGAGTGCTAACATGGCTTTGCAAGCAAAATCTATTTTAAAGGAAAAAAGAATTGCTACACTTGCGATTGAAACAGACTGGCTACACGAAGTAGGGCAACTAAAAGATATGATTGAAAGTCACAAAGGCGACATAAAAGAACTTTGCGATTTATTAGGTGGCTCTAATCTCGAAAAAGATTACTTCGACTTCAATTATGGAATGGGTGTTTATGCTGTCGATTTAAAAAATAATCAATTTCATCTAAGAGAAGAAGTTGATATTTGGGAAGATGATGGATGGACCATCCTCGCAGAAGGATACGATTTCAGCAGAGTCGAAAAAATAATCAAAAAATATAGCGAAACTTACAAATGCACAATTTGCGACAATGAAGAAAACAGCATTAATGCTAACTATTGCAAGATTTGTGGCACAAAAATAGAAAGACAAGAACTTTAAAAAGTTTTTTTAAACTGTCCCCCCCGAAATACGGGAAGAAAGGATGACAGGAATGAAAAAGAAGTATCATATTCCAGTAGTGTGGCAAATGGCAGGGGTTGTAGAGGTAGAAGCCGAAAATTTAGTAGATGCTTTTGCTTATGCAGTATATGATGCACCACTACCAAAAGATCAGGAGTATCTTAGTGACTCAATTAGAGTTGATTCAATTTCTTTA
>JAAZLD010000040.1 GCA_012799495.1 Desulfitobacterium sp.
AGGCTTATTGACAATTTGAAAAGTTTAATGGTAGTGGCGGAAAGGACGGGACTTGAACCCGCACAGGCTATGAGCCCTTAAACAGATTAGCAATCTGTCCCCTTACCTGATTCGGACACCTTTCCGTATGTGGCAGGGGCTAAGAGAATTGAACTCTTCCAAATGGTTTTGGAGACCATCTCACCAGCCTTGGGACATGAGCCCCTATGTACCCACCCATAAAAGGGGGACTAAAATGGGTGAGACAATGCGGTTATCTAGCCTTGAGGGAACTAATAGTCAATTTAATCAACACTAAACCTAAACCAAGGATTTTATCTAACTTTTGTCTTTAAATCTTAAACTTTAATAATTTAATCTTTAAATTTTAATCTTTCAGATTTTAACCTTGAGGTTTAATCTTTAATCCTATTTGTAAATAAGGATTTCAAGTCCTTATGCTTATCATCTGAATAGTTTTTACCCAAACTATTAAGGGGATTAAAGTCTATAGTTTTCAGATAACCGCTATGTATTCAGGCTAAAAGCCTGAGGAGGTGAACTGACAAAAATCAATCTATCTCAATAGTAGTTCTACTGTTTGACTCGGATAATACAAAATCTACTTCCGTTAGAAATTCATCTATTTCTTTTTCAAGTTTTTCTATTTTTGTTTTTATATCTATTGGATCATATAAAGCCAATTTATTCTTTTCCATAAACATTTCAGATACTGTTTCTATTTCTTTAGTTGAAGGGTTATCCCCTAAGGTAGCCTTTAAAAAGGATTCTAACTTATCTGGTAGCCTAGAGTTCATATCCTCTATTTGATTATTTGCTATATATAGGTCCCTTTGCAATCTTTCCAGTAATCTTTGTTTATGTTTTATATTATTTTTTCTCTCAATTGCTTCAGCTACAGTCATTTCCTCCTCAGCCACCACCACTTTGGTTATAGCGTTAGAGTACATAATTTTAGATTTAATTTGTTCTTTTCTTTCTATAAGAGAGATAACAGAATCAAAAGTACCCTCAACTTTTTTACTATACTCTTGCAATGTACTTCCATTAATTATTTTTTCTTCTTTTTTCTTTGGTACACAGTACGATGGGGATTCCATTATTGATTTTTCAATTCTCTTATCTAATAATTTTAATTCTGCTAATGCTCTATGAATACTCATTTCCATATTATCATCTCCGTTTAATTATGTACCCACCCACAAAAGGGGGACTAAAATGGGTGGGCTAACACCTTATTAGTTAAATTACATCTAAAAGAAAAGCAATTAATTATGTTATTTTGTTTGTTCATCTTTAATATACGAGCAACTACACCTAGTGAATAAATTTGTTAGGTAGTTTTTAAATAATCCCTAAACTACAAGGTAGAAAGGGTGTGATGTAGTGTGAATACAAGCAGAAATATATCTAAAATAGTTCTCTATGATTTAGAACAGGATACCGTTAATTTAAGACAAGCAGGACTCTCTTACCAAAGAATTGCAGATGAACTTAATGCTTTAGGGAAAGTGCCTGAAGATGACCAAATAAATGCAGATATTGTAAAAAGGTTTCTTGACCACATCCCCGCTGTTAGCAGGGAAATGGTTAAAAGAGACCAGAAGAAGATGATGGCTGTAGTTAACAACAATATGGATATTATCCATGAAATGACTACTTTATATGGTAAAACAGCAGATTTATTAAGTGCTATGGAAAACCAAGCACAAGAAGAAGGAAATATATTAGACCCTCATAAGTTTAAAGCACTGTCCTCTGAAATGAGAGAAATGTTGAAAATGATGATAGAAATTCAAAGAGAACTTAATGATTATGAAAATACAAGAAAATTTATGGAGATTGTTATGGAAACGGTGGCAGAAGAGTGTCCACAATCAATCCCTCTAATTATAGAAAAATTAAAGATGTCTCAAGAAACTCAATGGATAGGCCAGATGTTTAACAGAAGGAGCTGATTCAATGGATTTATTTAGTGAGTTTATAAATATTGCAGAGAGCAAATTAGAAACACAAGGTATCTGGAAAGAAGAACCTGTTGATTTGATGACTTTCTTCACCTCACCCGACTTTTTAGGTGAAAAACCATACCCAGGGAAACAAACAGAATTAGTAGAAATCGTAAATAGCATTGTACAATATAAAATTATAGGTAATGAAGAAGCATGCCCTAAGGAACTAAGAGAAGTAACAGAATTATGTACATTATTTGGGAAAGGAAGCGGGAAAGATTTCCTTGCGTCAGCCATACTGACTTATATGTGCTATGTGATATTATGTTTAAATGATCCACATGGTTACTTTGGGTTTGGAAAAGATACCCCTATTGATTTAATTAATATGGCTATTAATGCCTATCAGGCTAATAATGTATTCTTTTCCGAGTTTAAAGCTAAACTAACTAACTGTAAATGGTTTAAGAGGGTAAGTTATAACCCTTCACAAACCCCCCATGCCACCCACAGGGATTTTCAATTAACTAAAAACCAAGTAAGGTTTTATAAAAATATCACTGCTCACTCTGCCCACTCAGAGGCAGATTCTTATGAAGGGTTTAACCCTTTAGTAGTAATATTTGATGAGATTGATGGCTTTGACCCTGATGCCGCAGAAAGGGCATATACTACTCTAAGATCATCTGCTGTAACAAGGTTCAATGATAAGGTCTTACTTATATTCATAAGTTTCCCTAGGCAAAGTGATGGGTTTATGATTAAAAAATATGAAGATTCTAAGACTAATCCGCAAGTGTACGGAATTAAAGGTAAGTCTTGGGAAGTAAACCCTTCAATGAAGAGAGAAAGTCTACAAATGGAATATGATAGAGACCCCGAAAAAGCTAAAATGCTTTACGAATGCGAGCCCCCACTATATTCTCAAGGGTTGTTCACTTTCCCTGAAAAAATTGACGAGGTCATTATGCTAGGTAAAAAAGCACAAAATAATAGTTTAATTATCCAGGAAAGCATTTCCACTAGAACTTTAGCTAATGGCGAGGAAAGACATTTTATTGGGTTAGAGTTGCACAATTTAGTCTTAGACCCTTCTTTTACCTATTATATAGGAGGGGATGGTGGGGTAAGATCTGATAGTTATGTAATTTGTTTAATGCATGCTGAGCCCACCCTCATAGAGATTGTAGAAAATGGGGAAAAGGTTCAAAAGTGGATTAATAAACCTGTAGAAGACCTACTTTTAGAATGGCAACCATCTAAAAAAGATAGGTTACCTGTTGATTTACTAAATGTAGCGGATATTTTAGAGCAGATATGCCAACAAGTCCATGTAAGAAAGGCCATGTTTGATAAATTTAACTCAGCAGAGGTGGTTCAGCGATTAATGACTTATGGGGTGGAAGCAGAGGATAAGAACTTCTCAAATCCATTTCAGGTACAAATATACCAAAACCTAAAAGGATTGGTTTATACAGGCAATATAGCCCTCCTAGACCATGAGGTGTATAATGATTTAGGGGAAAATAGACAAAATGCTAATGAAGAATTGAAGGCGATTAAACTAATTAATGGAAACAAAATAGACCATGATAGGGATAAGGCGAAGGACTACAGTGATGCTAGAGCATCTGCTGCATGGATTTGTTCTATGGATGACCCTGAACAGACAGAGCATTATGCTATGCCCCTAATATTTGGTGCGGGGGGAAGAAGGTAAAGGTGCAATTTATTTTGCACCTTTTA
>JAAZLD010000412.1 GCA_012799495.1 Desulfitobacterium sp.
GCTTAGCTTGTGCAGTACACCTTATTGATCCTCAGACAAATGAAATCCGCAAATTCCGCATCGTTTAATGAGGAGATTTTTCTAAGTGGATTTTTCTAAGTAGGACAGTAAGTATTAGATAAGAAAGCGAGGGAAACCATATGGCTAACCATGGCGAACATGCTGATCACCCATTGCAAAACCGAATTAGTCATTGGGTGAATCTGATCAACTTTATATTCTTGATCTTCACAGGATTTTTAATTCATTTCCCTTTCCAAGGGGTTCCGATGAATTTAGTTCGCAATCTCCATTTCTTCTTTATGTACATCCTAATTTTTAATGGGATTATAAGATTTTACATGTCTTTTTTTAGCAAACATCGGGATTATAAGAAGTTTCTCTTGAACGAGAATGATCTGAAATATTTTATTCCTCAGATTAAATACTACCTTTTTATTCAAAAGGAACATCCACCAAATCCTAATAAGTATAATCCTTTACAAAAACTTGCCTATATCGCTTTACCCATTTTAGCTGTATTACAAATTATAACAGGCTTTTTGCTCTACTTACCTATGAAATTTCCTTATTGGGAAGCAGTTTTAGGTGGCTTAGCCATGATCCGTTCCTTCCACTATGTAATTATGTGGCTCTTTATTGCAATTATCGCTATTCATATCTACATGGTTTTTACGGAGGCTATAGATCAGTTCTGGTTAATGTTCTTCGGTAAACGGATCAGAAAGAAGAAGGAGACTGTAGCTGGAGGTACGACTACAGCTAAATCTTCTTAACTTGTACTTACTAATAATTTAACTAGTAGGAATCCCACCTATTATCTCGAAAGAAAGGGTCTAAAAAATGAAGGAACCAAAAATTATGGTTATGGGTGTAGGTAATGTTCTTCTTTCCGATGAAGGGTTAGGGGTCCATTTTATCAATTCCTTAACTAAAGAATCTTTACCAGAAAATGTGGAACTTTTGGAAGGTGGTACAGCAGGTTTAGAGTTAATACATCCTATTCAGGATGTAGATTTCCTGATTATTGTGGACGCAGTTAATGCTGAAGATGAACCTGGAGCCATTTTCCGCTTTGAGCCAGATGACCTTCGCATCCTACCTCCTCAATTTCAAGTATCTTTTCATCAGGTTGGGATCTTAGAGGTTTGGGCTATGGCTAATGTTTTAGGGAAAGCTCCTAATACCCTTATCTTCGGTATCCAACCTAAATCCCTAGAAATGGGCTTAGAGTTAACTCCTGAAGTACAGGTAGTTTTACCTAAAGTAAAAGAACTTGTACTCCAAGAAATTCACAACATCAATCATATGGGAGAATTTATCCCCCATAAACACAATTGAACAAGACAGGGGAACCCTTGCGAGTTCCCCTGTTCCATTTTATTAAAATACTTTCTCTCTACCATCACCTAATACAAAAGTACCACAATCTGTAGCTTCATTTGTACGAACTTCACCATGATGTTTAGTAACTTGAATCTCTCCTGCATTACAAATTTTTGCAGCTTCATTGTATCTACATTCTACTACATTGCAAAAAACTCTTGGACTTTTCATAATCCTTCACCTCCTTTAAAAGTTTACCCAAAAAACTTCCTTATACACGGCAAACTTTTGGCGTCAGTGGGATATTTTTTAATTTTTATATAGGATAATAGTTGACTAGCAGTATCAAGGAAATTATGGTATTCTAAGTTAGAAAATCTATAAACTTCAGGAGTGGTTTGTTTTTATGTCAAAAAACCTTCAAGATAAAAAAGTTGTCACTCTCGCTTATGGATGTCAAATGTCCGAGCGTGATGCAGATACACTAACTGAATTATCCACCCAAAAAGGTTATGTACCTGCTGATGAGATGGAAAAAGCTGATTTAATCATTATCAATACTTGTTGTGTTCGGGAAAGTGCGGAAAATAAAATTCTCGGTAAAATCGGAGAGTTAAAAAAGCTCAAAGAAAAGAACCCCCAATTAAGAATAGCTGTTTCTGGCTGTATGGTTCAACAGCCAGGAGCTTTAGAACGATTGAGTAAACGGGCTCCCCATGTGGATATATGGGCAGGAACTCATAATATTCATGAATTTCACCGTCTACTAGATGAGGCAGAACAAAAGGGGAAGGTAGCAGAGGTTTGGGATAAACCGAAAGAGGTCCAAGAAGCTGTACCTTTAGCGAAAAAAGGGAAACTAAAAGCCTTTGTGAATATCAGCTATGGTTGTGATAATTTTTGTACCTATTGTATAGTACCTCATGTCCGTGGTCGTGAGCGTAGCCGTAAGCCAGAGGAGATTATCTCCGAAATAAAAGCTCTTGTAGAAACAGGCTGTCGGGAGGTAACTTTACTAGGGCAAAACGTTAACTCATATGGACATGATTTTGATTTTGAATATGATTTTGCCGATTTACTGAAGGAAGTAGACGAAATTCATGGTCTATATCGGGTTCGCTTTACTACTTCTCATCCTAAGGATTTATCTGATAAATTGATTGAGACTATTGCATCTGGGACTCATCTTTGCGAACATATCCACCTTCCTATTCAGGCTGGTAGTGATGAAGTTCTAAGGCGTATGAATCGCAAATATACCAGGGAATACTACCTTAGTAGAATTAAAAAGATCAGAGAGTTGATTCCAGAGGCTAGCATAACTACAGATATTATTGTTGGTTTTCCTGGAGAATCAGAGGAAGACTTTCAAGAAACCTTGCAGGTTGTGGAGGAAGTCAGATATAGCCAAGCCTTTACTTTTATGTATTCTAAACGTTCTGGCACACCTGCAGCGAAAATGGAAGATCAAATTCCTTTAGATATGAAAAAACATCGTTTACAGCGTCTCATAAGCTTGCAAAATGACCAAAGTCTTGCCTGGCGTCAGAAAATGATCGGCCATTCTATGGAGGTTTTGGTAGAAGGACCTAGCAAATCCAATCCTGAGCGCCTAACAGGGAGAACTCGAGGTAATGAATTAGTAGTCTTCCCAGGGGATCCCAGTTTAGTAGGCACTCTAGTTATGGTAAATATTCATGACTCTAATTCCTGGACGCTTTTTGGTGAATTGGTCTAGCAAAAAATAAGATTTTTGGCAGGGAATCAGGAGTCAAATGTAGAATGAAAAGTTATTGGAGGTGTTGTAATGACGGCGGAAATTATGGAGAAAGCCGAAGCCCTAGCTGCAGCCATTGCAAAAAGCACTGAGCTTTTAAATATGCGTAGTGCAGAACAAGCAATGATGATGGATGAACAAGCTCAAAGAATTATTGCGGAGTTCCAAAACGAACAGCAAAGAGTTTATCAAATCCAAGCTCAAGGTCAACAATTAACTGATACTGACCATGAAGCAATTGCCGCTATGGAAGCAAAAGTGGAAAGTTATCCACCTATCAGAGCCTATTTACAGGCTCAAGAGCAATTTACCAAAATGTTGAACGAGATTAACAATGTTTTGGCACAAGCTATTGCTAATGATCCTAATGGCGGAGCCTGTTCTACAGGTCCTTCAGGTTGTTCTGGTTGTGCAGGGGGCTGCTAAGCTGCCGCAAACCACCTATTTTTAAAGTTCAGAATTTCTCTGAATTTTGGATATCCAAATAAGCTGCTACCTGACTAGGTTCAGGTCAAATAACTTGTCTGGATTAATAAAGGGAAGAGTTTTTACTCTTCCCTTTGAATATCTTTTTTCTTCAGTTCTTTTATCTTTTTCACTTTTTTGTTTTTATATATTTTTCGAAGTTGTTATAATAAGATAATAAAAACTTTCTCAAGTCAAAGTAAGGAGTATCTTTAATGTCTACACCTATGATGAAGCAATATCGTTCTATTAAAGCCCAAGTTCCTGATGCTATATTGTTCTTTCGCTTGGGAGATTTTTATGAAATGTTTGGAGAAGATGCTCAAATAGCCGCACCTGTCTTAGAAATAGCCCTTACTAGCCGAGAGGCTGGGGGTGGGGAACGTATCCCTATGTGTGGTGTGCCATATCATTCTATGGAAGGGTATCTTATCAAGCTAGTTAATGCAGGATATAAGGTGGCAATTTGTGAACAAGTAGAAGATCCTCAAACAGCAAAAGGAATTGTTAAAAGGGAAATCGTCAGGATAGTATCACCTGGAACTATTACGGAGGCCTTATCAGAGCAAACAAATAATTTTTTAGCTTCCGTTTTCCATGAGCAGGATTGGGGATTGGCCTTTGTAGATATTTCTACTGGAGAGTTTACAATTTTTCAAACAGATTCTTGAGATATATTGATTACA